>DASTKE010000206.1:0-2579 GCA_035716105.1 Ktedonobacteraceae bacterium
GCGCTGTGCGTGCGTGCGCAGCGCATCTCGCAATCGCGCAACCTCTTCTCCTCGCGAGGCCCATGAACGCGGCATATCCTGCAACGCTTCCAGCAATGCCTCAAGCGCGAACCGGGCATCGGCTGCAATGCCCAGTGTAACGGGATACTGGCGACCAATCTCCGCCGGGTCGATATCGATCTGCACTATCGGCGAGGGCAGGGGCAAGCGTCCATTGCCAGTTCGTCCCGCGCCCAGTTTGCTGCCGATCACCAGCGTCAGATCGGACTCCGCGAGCAGCGAGCGCATCTCGTCGGGAAAGCCATAGTTGGTGGGCGTCACACACAGAGGATGGTCTGCGGGCAGTACATCGTGGCTTTTGTGGCCCAGCAGCACGGGCGCTCCAAGCAGTTCCGCCAGCCGCGCCAGTTGTTCGTTCGCCCCCGCCAGCGTGACGCCCTCCCCGGCAACGATTAAGGGACGCTGCGATTGGGAGAGCATACGCACCAGAGCTGCAATCTGCTCCTGTGACGGACGCGGCGGCGCGGCTGGCGCGGGTTCGGGCATCTTCATCTCGGCCTCGACCATCAACAGGTCAAGCGGGATTTGCAGGTAAGCTCCTCGTGAGCGACCGTTGCGCATGACGCGGAACGCATCGTGCAGCGCACCGGGAATCTCCTCGACCTGCGAGACCTCTCGCGCCCAACCCGCCAGCGCCTCCATCACGCCAAACTGATTCTTCAGTTCGTGCAAATCCCCTCGCGGTCGCCCCAGTGAGGCGCGAGAGACGCTGGTGCTGATAACCAGCAATGGCACAGAGTCGGCATAGGCGCTCGCCACCGGCGTCGCCACGTTCGTCACACCAGGGCCGGTAATGGTAGAGACGACACCCGGTTTGCCACTGGCACGCGCATAGCCATCGGCCATGAAGCCAGCGCCCTGCTCGTGACGAGCCAGGACATGACGCAGCCCCGGTTCGCCGAGCATCACATCATAAAGCGGCAGTGTATGCACACCAGGAATACCGAAGATTGTATCGACACCATGCGAACGCAGCGTGGCAATGACCGCCTGAGCGCCCGTAAGATATGGCACGCTTCAAACTCCTTTCCTCAACAGGCACAGTTGTACTAATCAGCAGTGTAACACAGGAAAGCCGCCAGCGTCCAAATATAGCGGGTGTCCCCCTGCTCAGATTGGTAGCGGCAAGGAAAAGATGCTATAGTAGGGTCATGTTGGTGCTCTACCTGGAAGGAAATAATCATGGACGAACGCGACATAGATCGCATCTATAATGCCTGCACTCGTTTTCTCACCCACCATCACCGCAAGTCACCACGGCAGGTGATGAGCGGGCTTGCCGAGTTTACACCCGCGGAGGTGAGCGGCGACCGCTACGGGCAGGGAGAGCTGATTGCCGAATTTGAGCAACACATCGCCGACCTACTGGGCAAGGCGGCGGCGGTCTTCATGCCGAGCGGGACGATGTGCCAGCAGATTGCGCTGCGCATCTGGTCCGAGCAGCGCGGCTCCCCCAATGTCGCCTTTCACCCCACCAGCCACCTGGAAATCCACGAATTCTCCGCTCACCAGCGCCTGCACGGACTCTCAAGCATCTTGCTCGGCTCCCCCTACCAGCTATTCACGCTCGCGGATCTCAAAGCCGTGGCCGAGCCACTGGCGGCACTGCTGATAGAACTGCCGCAGCGCGAGATCGGCGGGCAACTTCCCGGATGGGAAGAACTTACGGCCATGACCGATTGGGCGCGAGAGCGCGGCATCCCTTTGCACCTGGATGGGGCGCGGCTATGGGAAAGCCAGCCCTTCTATGGGCGCAGCTATGCCGAAATCGCTGGCCTCTTTGACACCGTCTACGTCTCGTTCTACAAAACACTGGGCGGCATTGCTGGTGCGGTGCTGGCCGGGCTTGCCGATGTCATCGCCGAAGCGCGTGTCTGGCAACGCAGACACGGCGGCAATCTCGTCCAACTCTACCCCTACGTCCTCTCAGCACAGAAGGGGCTGCAAGACCACCTGGAACGCATCCCGCTGTATTGTCAGAAAGCCAGAGAGGTCGCGGCCACGCTCGCGCCGTTCCCGCAAATCGAGATCGTGCCAGACCCACCCCAAACAAACATGATGCATCTCTACCTGCGCGGAGACCGCGATAAACTCCAGCACGCGGCCCTGGCGATAGCTCAGGAAACGGGTACCTGGCTCTTTGCCGGTCTCGCCCCCACGCCCTTGCCCAACTCCTCGAAATTCGAGCTAACCGTAGGCGAAGCTACGCTTGATTTCTCAAACGAGGAGATCGCGGGTCTATTTGAGGCACTTTTTGCCAGAAGCGAGTGATCGGTGTTGGAAGATAGTACAAGGAGGTATCGGACACACATGTTGCACACCTATCTCACAACTGCATGGAACTTGCGCTATCCCATCATCAGCGCGCCAATGGCAGGCGTGGCGGGAGGGCGTTTAGCGCACGCGGTTTCGCAGGCCGGGGGACTGGGCATGATCGGCGTTGGTAGCCAGGGACGCACGGAGCGCGTCGCAGAGGAGGCGTCTCTTGCTCGTGGAACCGACCAGACACGTTTTGGCAT
>DASTKE010000207.1:0-5103 GCA_035716105.1 Ktedonobacteraceae bacterium
GCTTCGCTTTCCGTGCTCAGGTAATCGGGCTGCGCCGCGATATTACTACAGCCTGTCTGCTGGCGCGCCGGGGTCTGGAAGCGATAGAGTGCCAGAACGCCTGTCAGCAACACAGTTCCCATGAGAAAAACCAGCCATAGCTGTCGCATCGTTGTATTCCTATCTATCATGATACTGAATTCATTGTTTTTTATCGACAGGTATGAATGAGAATTAAAGAGAAGCGAAGGGCGAAGGCGTGGTAGGGGACGAAGCCACCCGCCCACATCCCATCGCCCCTGGCTCTACCATACTCGTTTGGATGCTGTAGAGCCAGGGGAAGGGAAAAGGGGATGGGTGGCCCCTTGCGGGAGGCCGTCCGGGAGGCTGTCCGGGGGACAGAGACGGCGAGAGACGACCCTTTGTCCCACTACCCGCTTTGTGCAAAAAAAGTGAAACACCCCCCATTTTCGTAAAACTTGACAGGAAGTGACTCAATATTTATACTGGAATGGCAATAAACTTTGCTGATAGAGCAGGATACAAACGGAATACACGCATAACTGATGAAGGAGCAAACGTTTTTATGTTGGAAGAGTCCCAGGATATGACAAACACCCAGGCGGAGCAGGAGGCGAAAACGGTGAATGCTGGTGGAAACGGCACTGCTGACGCACCGGGTGATAAGGATGCATTGATTGCCCAGTTAGAGGCGCAGTTGTCGCAGGCCCGGCAGGAGGCGGCTGAAAACTGGAATAGATTTTTGCGTGAGCGGGCCGAGATGGACAATTTCCGCAAGCGCCAGGAACGCTTGCTGGCCGACCGTGTGCAGCACCAGAAGAAGGCGCTGCTACAAAAATTATTGGGCGTGCAGGACAACGTCGAGCGAGCGCTGATCTACCAGGACACATTGGACAGGCAGGGCTTGCAGCAGGCGTTGCGCATGATGCAATGGCAACTGGGCGAAGTGCTGCGCGGCGAGGGTCTGACCCCTGTCCCAAGCGTCGGCGAAACCTTCAATCCCTATGTGCATGAGGCTATCGAGGCTGTCGAGGACAGCGACCAGCCAGAAGGTACCGTTGTGGAAGAGGTGCTCAAGGGCTATAAATTGGGCGATGAGACGCTGCGCGCAGCACACGTGAAAGTCAGCCGTGGCAACAAGCCCAATGCATCATCGTCTGAAGCGCAGAGCTAGCACGAGACCGTCGATGCCAGTGTACCAGGATGCAGGTGGACAGGACAGGATGGAAACAAGGATAACGAGTATAGAACAGAAGAAGGCTGGGGCATGGAATACAAAGATTATTACAAAATATTGGGTGTGGCGCGAGGAGCCAGCACAGACGAGATCAAGCAGGCGTTTCGCAAGCTGGCCCGGCAATACCACCCCGATGTCAATCCCGGCGACAAAAAGGCGGAAGCAAAGTTCAAAGAGATCAACGAAGCGTGCGAAGTGCTCTCCGATCCTGAGAAGCGTCGCCGGTATGATCTGCTCGGCCCCAACTGGCAGCAGTTCGCCGGTGCCGGTGCTGGCAGGACAGGACGCGGGGCCAGTGGCTCGCCCTTTGACTTTCCCGGTACCGGTGGCAGTGGAGGCGGCAGTGGTTTCTCCGATTTCTTCGAGGTGCTCTTCGGGCGCGGGGCGCAAGCACAGCCAGGCGCACGAGGAATGCGCGAAGAGACGTACAAGCGTCCTCGCCAGGGCGAGAATATCGAACAACCCGTGGAAGTGACCCTGCAGGAAGCCTATACCGGTGGAATGCGCAATTTCAACATTCAATCGACGGTTCCCTGCACAGCCTGTCAGGGCAAGGGGCAATTACTGGGCAAGGCGTGCGCAAGCTGCCAGGGTCAGGGGATGCTGCCGAAGAACAAACGCATCCAGGTAAAGATACCGCCCGGCGTCGATAACGGCTCAAAGATTCGCGTCGCGGGCGAGGGGCAGCCCGGCCCCAATGGGGGGCCACGCGGCGACCTCTACTTCGTCATCAACGTCAAGCCCGATTCACTCTATGAACGGAAGGGGGACGACCTGTACATGGATGTCGAAGTCGAACTCGTCACAGCGATGCTGGGCGGTCAGGCAGCGGTTCCCATCCTGGATGGACGCAAGCTGGCACTGTCGATTCCACCAGAGACGCAGAATGGTACTACCTTCCGTTTAGCAAGCAAGGGTATGCCCCGCCTGCGCAACGAGGGACACGGCAACCTCTACGCCCGCGTCAAAGTGATGCTGCCCATGCACCTCTCCAGCGAAGAACGCACCCTGTTTGAACAACTCGCCCGTGGACGCAACGCCGAAGTTCACTCGTGAAACCATCTCATGCGAAGAAAGGGTGAAAGGAAGCGTGCCAGATAAAAAGGAAGTATCAGAGGGAGCATGGTATATCATCAGCGTAGCGGCACAGAAGGCCGAGGTGCATGAGCAGACCCTGCGCCACTACGAGCGCCTGGGCCTGATCTCACCCGCCCGCAAAGGCGAGAGCTTGCACAGTCCGCGCCTCTACTCCGACTACGACATCGAGCGCGTTGTGCAGATTCGCCGCCTGATGCACGATCTGGGCGTGAATCTCGCGGGCGTCGATGCCATCCTGCGCATGAAAGACCGCATGGAAGCAATGCAGGAGGCGATGGAGCGCGAAATGGAGGAGCTTCAACTCCAACACGCCGCCGAGACCCGCCGCCTGAAAGATATTATCGAGCGCCTGCAACGCGGCTCCTCATCCTCCAACTCTTCTTCATAAGAAGAAACACCAGTCATCCCGAACTGGAGATCTCGGCAGGCCTCCCTCCCAAACTGGAGATCTCGGCAGGCCACCCGCAAGGGGTGGCCCTACTATATACTCTGCCGTACAGCTTGCAAAGCCGCGTCAGGTATAGTAGGGCCACCCCTTGCGGGTGGCCTGCAAGCCGTATCCCCCTTTCCGTTCACGCCTCTGGGGCCACCCCTTGCGGGTGGCCTGCCAGCTTGTTCAGGTCGCTCAGAAATTCGGGATGGCTTATATTCTTATGCCACAGGCTCATCCGTGTTTAATGGCTCAGCCATTTCTGTCTTTGCACGCTGCTTCCGCAGCATCCCTACGATAAGGACAATGCCAAAAATCAGCAAAACTGTGTCTTCTATAGGAGATGCGAGCAGCACTGGCAGCTTACCGACCGCCAGGAACATATCTGAAGCAGCATGCAGCAGCAGCAAGGGCCAGATCGTGTTGGTACGTAGCCGCAACGCCGCCATCCCTATGCCAAACGTGAACGCGCCGATCATCTGCAAACCGACTATAACGGGGCTACCGCTGAAATGGAGGAAGAGATTTGCCGAGTGCGCCAGGCCAAACAGCAGAGACGAGATGAGCACCGATGGCCATACTCCCGTTGGCTGCAACACGCGCAAGATAACGCCCCGGTGCAGCGTCTCCTCGTGAAAACCGGTGAGCAGGTAGCCCACCAGCAAGAAAACAACCGTGCCAGCATCGACCGCTTTGAAGCCGCCGAGCAAGGGCAGGAATACCAGCACCGTAGGGAGCAGCAGCAAGGCGAGGTTTCGCCACTCGGAGGGCGGATTACAACCCACGACCTTCCACCAGCCCAGAAACGTCACCAGCGCGATCACGCCAACCACGAGCACACAGAGCGCAATGAAATCGGGCAGCATGGGAATCGGGGGAACAAGAGATTTCGCAAAGAGACCAACAATCAGCTCTATCGCAACGTCGATAGCGAAGATTATGATCGCCGAGATCACCGGGTGGCGGCGAAAAAGCTCAAAGATGGGTAGCCGGTACCGTTTCACAAACGTCGAATCAGGGGAAGCCAATATATACACTCCTATCCAATCACCAGCAAATCAACAATTCAACACAGCAGGAATGATAGAGGGAAAAGATATCCCAGCCACATCAATAGTCTGCACGCACGACCGGGAATTATACAAGATACAGAGAAAAAGTTCAATACGTAGAAATGTTGGAAAACCAGAGGCAGCAAGCGCCAGGCGCTTGCTGCCTCTGGTTTTCCAACTACCAATCAGGCATTCAAGATCATATTTCGGGCATCTTCCGCACTTTGCGCCGCGAACAGAGTGATGAGCAGGCGCTGCAAGATTTCTGGCTCCTCAATCTGCTCGACTCGCTCCCGCAACAACGAAGCGAGCGCCGGAAAGTGCATTTCCACGTAAGTTGCGAGAGCCTGTCGCTGGTACTGAAGCTCCCTCTGCCGCTCCTGCTCACGCCCTTTCTCTAAACCCTGCTCTAAGCCCCGCTGTAGGCCATCTCGCAAACCTTTTTCCGTAGCTTCCTCGTACATTTCCTGGTAGGCCCAGGACTCTTCAAGAATGTGTTTCAACATCTCGAACCTCCTGCGTAACCATTGGCGATCCTCCGTCTTTTTAAAGACAAGAGCCGCGAATGAATAGGCTAATGAATACAAATCCTCTCTATGGGCCTCTTGCAGGCCAGTAATCATCTCCTCGACGACGGCTCGCTGCGCTCCATCTTTCGTCAGTGGTGCCAGCGGCAACAAGCCTTCCAACTCTGGTCGCTTAAGCATCGCCGAGGGCAGTTCCCATAGATACATATTTCTGTAATAGAACTGCCGTATCAAATTTCCATCCGGCCCCCTTTCTTGATAAGGTGGCTGGACGATACCGTGATCTTTCACCAGATAGATTACAAACGAGCAGACAGGAAGCTGTTTAATTATGGTTCCCAGAGCATTATATTCCCAGACTCGCTTTCCCATATCCTCGTCATGCCGGCGCTGAAATTCAATATGGAGGACGGTTTCTACACCGTACCATATTACATTATACATTATGTCAGCCTCGATTTGTCGGCTCTCCGCTTCAAGATCGGTGAAAGTCTCGCCCTTATAAACGGCTCCCGGCAAGACGAACGAAACAAGGTGCTGGGGATTGGCTTTCGCCAACAGCTTCATCAAATGATCCCACTTCTTCGCCATACAATGATGCACTCCTGAAAGAGTATTCCTTCGCAAGTATAGCATAGCGAAACTCAACTGTCTAGAAGCGCATGAGAAGCTCTCTCCGTCCTTGAAGGGCAAGTCGTAGGGGCGATGCCTTGTGCTCGCCCGTGAGGCTGTTCTGACAGCGGGCGAGCACAAGGCATC
>DASTKE010000208.1:0-2278 GCA_035716105.1 Ktedonobacteraceae bacterium
GACATGCACATCTCGGTGGTGTCGGCAATCGTGGGACGCTTGCCGAAGATGCGTTCCATCTCGTTTGTCATCTCGCGCATACTCTGCACGAACGCTGGCAGGTCGAGCAGGAACAGGAAGCTGTGGTATGGCTCAACACCGATCAATTCAACGTTCTCGTGCGCGACGAGTTCGCGGAAGAGGTCGAGCAGTTCCGCGTCCCATTGCTCCGCCTGGCGCAGGAACGAGAGCGAGAAGCCGAGCGAAAGGTGCATCCCCTGCCGCACCAGGTCAAGAAACAGGTGGACGGCAGGGTGATAACTATAGCGCGCCACTTTCCGAAAGTAGCGCTCGTTCATGCGTTCGTCAAACAGGCAGCGGGTGATGTCTTCAGCGGAAGCACCGCGTGGAATGGGCTGCGCGGGCAGCTTCAGGCGGCGTGGCTGGTGTACCACGGTATAAATCGCCAGCTCTGCAACCATGTGGGGGCTTCCTCTCAAGCCAGCACGATGTCCTGTTTGCGTGCCAGGAATTCCAACTTTGCTACAAGGTTCTCGATCACGCGATCCCACAGGAACTCTTTGGCCGTTTCGTGGCCGTTGCAGCGGATGCGCTCCTGCTCGTCGGGATGGCGGCGCAGGTAGAGCAGGTAGCCGACGATCTCATCCGGGTCTTCCGTCTCGGTGACGATGGCGTTCTCGAAGGGTACGGCGTAATCCTCGCCCGTAGAACCGGTGACGGCGATGCCTTTCGCGGCCATGACTTCCAGACCGACCAGGCCGAAGGGTTCATGACCGCTATTGGCCAGCGTGGCGTCGGCGGCGGCATAGGTGGCGCGCACAAACTCTTCAGGCAGGAAGAAGCGCAGGTTGTAGATATCGGCGGGTCCCGCGCTGGCAACGGCGTCGATGCTCTGCTCCAGGTTGGGTCGCTGCGCCGTTACGTCGCGAATGCTCAAGCCGATCTCATAGGCGTGGCGCAGCACGTCCGCTCCATGCGGCTCGATGCCCCCGCGTACAAAAAGCGTGACTGGATAGCCGCTGGCTTTGAGGCGCGCCACGGCGTCAATCGCCATCATCCAGCGCTTGTCGGGATCGAAGCGACCAATCTTGAACAGGAAGAGGTGGCGCGGGTCGCCCTGGTGTCCGAACTCGCGCAGGCGGCGCATGGCCTCTGTATCGACCGGATTCAGGTGGCGCGAGGGAATGCCGTTGGGAATGACCAGGGCGTTGACGCCATACTCCCACATCCTATGCTTCATGTACCTGCTGACGGTGGTGATGGTCGTGACGTAGTTGAGGCGCTGCCAGTTGATGCGGTAGAGCGACATCAGGCTGTTGAGGTTCCAGAGCATGAGCACCTTCTGGCGCAGACCAAACCAGTGCAGCAGGTCGGAGGTGCGCAACATGGCCTCGACGGTTTGCCAGTCCTCGCCCTGGATGACGACCAGCTTGCCCTCAGCCACTGCCGGGCGCACGATCTCGTTATAGATATGATAGGGAACGCTTTCGTTATAATCGTAGAGCTTCTCTTCTTCGCCATCGTAGACGCCGTTGAGGTGATATTTGCTGATCCACTGCGACCAGCGTTTGAGTTTCAAGTGGCCGTTGATACGTTCCTCGACGCCGGGCTTGCTGGGGTCGCCAATGTAAATAAGATGCGTGTCAAACCCCTGCGTTGCCAGCGCCTCACTCAGCTCGGTCACGCGAGTACCCAGCCCACCGGCGGTCGAGTAGACATCTGGGCCTTCAAAGCTGAGCATGACAAATACCGTATTCTCCGGCGTTATAGCTCCGTCTAGTTCAATCATTGAGTCTCAATCCTCGCATATGCAAATAGGGGAGAGCACGTACATACACGCCATGCCTCCCGATGTCAGTTGTAGAGCTTGCTTCTGATTTATAGTATATCGTCCCTTGCAAAGTATATCACACGCAAACCTCCCGTGTCAGAAAGGAGATGAGCGAAAAGCACGTAGGCGTTAACTAAAGCTCCGGCAGGCCACCCGCAAAGGCGTGAACGGAAAGGCCACCCGCAAGGGGATGGCCCTACTATACACGAGGTCGCCTGGGAAGCTGGCGGATATAGTAGGGCCACCTCTTGCGGGTGGCCTTTCCGTTCAGCCTATGGGGGTGGCCTGCCGGAGCTTTAGTTAACGCCTACGTGCTTTTCGCTCATCTCCTTTATGACACGGGAGGTTTGCGTGTGATATACTTTGCAAGGGACGATATACTATAAATCAGAAGCAAGCTCTACAACTGACATCGGGAGGGATGGCGTGTATGTACGTGCTCTCCCC
>DASTKE010000209.1:0-4092 GCA_035716105.1 Ktedonobacteraceae bacterium
ACGGGCTTTCCCGCCGCGAGCAGCTGGTCAATCCGGTGGTAAAACTCGGCGTAGGTGATATCCCAGTCACTCGGTGAAATGGCTTGACCATCTAATCCCAGACCTCGTTCGCTATTAATGGCGTCCATCTCAACCAGGACAAAATTCCTGGTTCTCACCAGTTCCCGCGCCAGTGTGCTTTTGCCCGCGAAGGGGAGTCCGCAAAGGATATACAGGTGAGGCTCATTCATTCTCACAGGCATATTATGCCACGGATAGCCAGTTCTGGGAATGTTCGCTTTCTAGAAGCTGCGCGCGCACTTCGGGCGATGGCTCCAGCAGGGAAAAGGTGTTGCCGTAGAGGTCTTCAAAGATGGCCTCTACTCCGTAGATGTGCTCAATTGGCGGGCAGATGAACTTCACGCCGCGAGCTTGCAATGTCCTGAATGCTTTGCGGCAATCATCCGTATCGAAGACCCAGGTAACGCCGCGCCCGATGTGTTCCATTAGCGCTTTCGTGCGCTCTTCACCATGCAAGGTCGCATCGGGTTTCGCCAGTGCTATTTCTGGCGTTTTCTGGCCCTTTGGCGCTACGGTCAGCCAGCGCATCCCTGGCCCAAAGATCGTATCGGCCCGTTTCTCCATTCCTAGTTTCTCAGTATAAAAACGCAAGGCTTCATCCTGGTCTCGTACAAGAATCGATACCACGGACAACCGGTTAATCAAGCCTCTTTTTTCGCTGAACACCGTTTTTGCCTACCTCTCTGTTGCGGCGTAACACACAATCTCGCTTCCATCGAGATTGTTCACTCCATTATATAGAATAGATGTTCTAATTGCAAGGGGAAAAGGAAGACATTTCTGCCTCCTGATGTGATATTCTTTTTGCAGAGGATCATACTGGTAGATTCTAGCAACTCGCCACGTGGACGCGATCAATCGCGCCCCTACATTTGTTGGAATCATATCACCATCAATACTGGGCGCGAGAGGTGTTATATGTCTGAAATCTGGGCGGTGCTTGAACAGAATGAGGGAATGTTACAGGAGCAGGGCGGGGAACTGCTGGCCGAACTGTTTGAGATGGCGCAGCGCCAGTCAGAGCCAACAACGCTCAGTGCTGTTCTCCTCATTGCGCCGGATGCGTTGCCGCCAGATACTACCTTACTCAAGAGATTGGGCGTGCAACAACTCTTTCTGCTTGAGCATCCATCCCTGGCGTACTACACGACCGGAGCGTATGTCGATGCGCTGGCATGGCTGCTACAACAGCACGCACCTTTGTTGCTGGCGGCACATGCCACGACGAATGGGCGCGACTGGATGCCACGGTTGGCTGCACGTCTCCACCTACCCTTCGTCTCCGGCTGCCTCGGCCTCGATCTACATGACGATGGCTTATTTGCCCTGCGTTCCATCTACGAAGGCCGCGCCTACGCGCAGACTCGTACCATGCTACACGGCCATACGGGACTGGCAACGCTCGTACCCGGCGTGCGCGGCACTCCTGCCAGCACACGGACAGCAGCCGTTCTTGACACTCCTCTGATAATCACCCGTCTCACGCCAGAACTCTTGCATTCTCCTGAGCAAGAGCAGATACAGCATCTCGGCATTCAGGCACCATCGCCGGAAGCGGTTGAACTGGAAGCGGCGGAGCGCATCGTCGCGGGTGGGCGCGGCATCGGGCGCGAAGGCTTTGAGCATGTTGCCGCCTTCGCCCGGCTGATGGGCGCGGCTGTCGGAGCAACCCGCGTGGCAACAGATCGTGGCTGGATCGAACATGCCCGGCAGATCGGTGCCACCGGGAAAAGCGTTCATCCCAGACTCTACATCGCCTGTGGCATCTCCGGCGCGGCCCAGCACACTAGCGGGATGCGCGAATCCCAAACCATCGTCGCCATCAACCCCGACCGTACCGCACCCATCTTCTCCCTGGCCGACCTCGGCTTGCTGGGAGATGCCAACCAGATTCTCCCCATGGCGGCACAATTGCTGGAAAAAGAGGGATAGATAAGGAAACGAGCGGTTGACGGCTACAGCAGCTCTAGCCGCTCTAGCCGTCAATCGCTCGTTTCCTTCGTTATTTCCAGGTTTTGGCGAGCACGCGCAGCCAGTTTTCGTAGGCGAGTTTGCGCAGGGCGCTCTCGTCGTAGCTGTGCTCTTGCAGGGCCGCGAAGAGCTTGAGCATCCCGGTAACATCGCCTATAGAGCTGGGTATCAGCGTGCCGTCGAAATCGGTGCCGAAGGCGACACCATCGATGCCGAGATGGTCAACCAGGTAGTCGAGGTGGCGCACGATGATGTCCAGGGGCGTATCTCGCTCGAAGCGCCCATCCTCGCGCAGGTCTTGCACGCCGAAGTTCACACCCACCAGCCCCTGCGACGCATGGATAGCATCCAGTTGTTTATCGGTCAGGTTGCGCGTGGAGGGACAGATGGCGTAAGCATTGGAATGTGTGGCGACCAGGGGAGCATCTGAGAGTTTCTCCACGTCCCAGAAGCCTTGCTCGTTCAGGTGCGAGAGGTCAATCATAATGCCCAGGCGATTGCAGGCGCGTACCAGTTCCCGCCCTACATCGGTCAGGCCCGGCCCGGTATCGGGAGAGTGGGGAAAACCGAATGGCACCCCTTGCGCGAAGGCGTTGGAGCGGCTCCATACCAGCCCCAGCGAGCGCAAACCGGCCTGGTAGAGGACCTCAAGCGCATCCAGATCCGGATCGATGGCCTCTGCCCCCTCGAAGTGCAGAATAGCCGACAGCACATCGTTTTGCAGGCAATGCACCAGTTCAGGCACCGTGCGCACCACCTTTACCTGCCCCTCGGACTGCGCCTCCAGGCGATACAGACCGGCCACCATCCTCATCGTGATGCGCATGGCGTAAGGTTGCTCAACAATCGGCTGCTCGCGCAACTCTCCCGGCTTCGGCGGTGTGGCAGGTCTCGGCCCTCGCGTCTCCACCGGAACGAAGACCGCGAAGAAACCACCAGCCAATCCAGCTTCACGAGCGCGTGGCAGGTCGATATCTCCCTTCTCGCTGCGCTCAAAAAAGCTGCGCCTCTCTTCTGTCTGTGCAGGCAAATACAGACTCAACAAGGTGTCATTATGACCCACTAAAAACGGCAATATACTCAAAATAATATCCTTTCCTCGCACTGGTTCTAATCAAATGGCTTCTCAGCAACCCTCACTGTTCCCTCAAGTATACGACATATACCGTAGGGGCGACCCTGGTGGTCCTTTCAGGGCGCAGATCCCTCACCACGCTTGCGGCGACACATTACGGAAGAGGTAGGCTTGACGATCACTCAACATAACGTGTATAATATGATTTAGAAATTTTGTTCTTAATCACGATGACGTTTTTTCAGCAAAGGAGAAACTTATGGCAGGGAAGTTGGGCAAGATGCAACAAAAAATCTTGCAAACGATCATCACATACATGGAGGAGAACAATGGCAGGGCTCCGACGAATCGAGAGATCGGGGAGGCAGTCATCACTTCCGGTTCCTCCGGTCATATCGCCTACCATCTTGGGCAGCTTGAGGACAAGGGCTTTATCGAGCACGAAAAGGGCTTAAACCGCAGCCTTCGCGTGCTGAAAGACGGCGAAGGGCATCCATACCAGAGCGTGCAGAAGGAGCGCTACACGATGCCCCTGCATGGCACGATTGCGGCAGGCACACCTCTGACCATTGCGGATGTGGCACCTGACACGCTCGAACTGATCGCGCCACACCACGCCGATGATGTCTTCGGGCTGAGAGTGCAGGGCGACTCGATGATCGACGTTGGAGTTCAAAATGGCGACTACATCCTGGTCGAGCGCGGAACGCACATCGACAACGGTGATATCGTCGTGGCAACGCACCGTGCAACGGGCGAAGCCACAGTGAAGCGCCTCTACAAAGAGAAGGGGCAAATCAAACTCAAGCCGGAGAATACCGGCATGGACCCCATTATGGTAGACGCCATCGAGTGGGACAATGAATGGGAGGTTCAGGGCAAGCTGAAAGCGGTCATCCACCTGTTCGCATAGTCTGCTTTCCCAACCAGTGTTCTTGCGCTTTTGCAGTAAATGTAGAGGCGAGGGTGCGGTGATGGGTTGGGAG
>DASTKE010000210.1:0-2628 GCA_035716105.1 Ktedonobacteraceae bacterium
CTCCGTCTACCCCATCTTCGCGCTTTTCGGCAGCACCCTGTGGTCGGCGCGCTTCGGCATCGTGCTGGTCTCGTTGCTGGCCCTGCCCGGCGCGTTCCTGCTGGGCAAAGCGCTCAACGGGCGCATCGCGGCCATCGCAGCTGTACTATTGCTCGCCATCGACCCGCTCTACCTGGCGCAATCGCAGACGTTGCAGGCCGAAGCGCCATCCGTCGCCTTTGAAGTGCTGGCAGTTGGCCTGGTCTATTTCTGGTGGGAGCATCCCGAAGGCGTCTCCGGTACACTGCTGGCGGCACTGACAGGTATCAGTGCCTCGCTCAGCATTCTGTCAAAATTTTTTGGCTTCGCCTGCCTCGTTCCCATCGGCCTCCTGCTACTGGCTCGCCTGTGGCAGATCGGGCGCAAAGTTCCGCCCGAAAAGCGCCTTGCCAGCTTGCTTCCCATTGGTGCCGGCATCCTGGCCTTTGCGCTCACCACGTTCGTTGTGCTGTTGCCCTTTCTCGGCGCGTTCCACCAGATGATGCAAAGCGTTGTCTCGTTTCACACGGACGCCGGGTCGCTTTATAAGAATGGACAGACCTACAGCAGCATAACCATGAGTAAAATAACGCTGGACGCGCAGACGCTGGCAAAGTCCAGAGCGACGCAGGCCAACAGCCTCCTCTCACTGGAACACCTGCTCACGTCAATTCTGGCAATCGCCGCGTTTTATGGCACGCTCGTGGCGCTGCTGCGCGGCGACTGGCGCGTGCTGCCGCTCATCGGCTGGCTGCTTGGCTCGCTCTACTTGCTCTACCAGCAGGTGCCGCTCTTCCACCATCACCTTGTCATCCTCATTCCCCCACTCGCCAGCATGGCGGTAATTGGCATCGGTGGCAAGCTGTCGCCCATTGCCTTCGGGAGGGCTGTGCAAAACCGGGCGCTGGTGGCAAAAATCGCCGGGGTCATAGCACTCGCGCTGATTCTACTGGCAGCCGGACTGAACCTCCAGGGCGACCTCGCCTACTTCCACAACCAGAAGATTGAGAGCGCGAGCGGCCAGACAAAACAACAGGAGCAGATTGCCGCGGAATTGCGCGACCTGACCACGCCTGGTACACTGGTGATTACCGACGCGCAATTCACGGCGGGTCTGGCGAATCGCAATACGCCGCCCTCGCTGGTGGATACCTCACTTGTACGCATCCAGACCGGCTACCTGACGCTCCAACAATTGATCGCTGCCGCGTCGTCCCCGCAGGTACACGCCGTGCTGTTCTTCACAGGACGCCTGCATGATCCAAACGTGAGCGCCTTTCACAGCTGGGTCGCGCAGCATTTCCATCTCAAGTATCGTTACGCCCCCGGTCAGGAACTCTGGGCGCGGTGAGAGCTTTGCCATGAAACAAGCCCTCTGGCATGTCATCCTGAGCGCAGCGAAGGATCGGAGGCCACCCCCTTGTCACAATGGCAACCGCAGATTCTTCGCTGCGCTCAGAATGACACGTCCAGGCCGGTTTTTCATAGCAGGATAACCGCTGCCCTTGAAAGGCACGCTATAATGGTTTCAGAGTTACTGACATATCTATTCTCAGGAGGAATGCAAACGATGCAGAAGAAAAAGACCTTTAGCACGATGGAGATCGTGCTGTTAGTCGTCTTAGGCGGCTCCCTGCTGCTGTCCTTCCTTCAGGCGCGCCGCGAGGAAGCCGGTAGGTAAACGAACGGACTGTTGTAAGCAATACTCCAGGCCACCCGCGAGGGGATGGCCCTACTAGACACGGCACCGCACTACGAGCGCGTCGCTGCATATAGTAGGGCCATCCCCTCGCGGGTGGCCTGCTGAAGTTTCAACGAACGCCTCCAAGTGTCTCACTGCATATCATGTTAGAGGAAAAAGTCCTATAAAGCTGAAGAAGTCAGCATGATTGGTGAACTTTAGCTATCTTTCTACGTTATACTAAGTAAGGTTGAGAATTTCTCTTTTTCCGTCATAGTACTGATGAGGATAACACGGAGAGAACTATGGCCCCTGGTAGAGGTAGATGGAGGATGGGAGACGGAAAAAAAGGGAGGCTGGGGCGGAAAGAGGTTGTCCAGAAATCAGAGCGTAAGGAAGTAGGTATACGAGGTGAAGCGTCAATTTTTCACGCAGCCCTTTGGAAACAATGCATACCCGTCAGGACAGCCAGCATCAAACGCTGAATGGTCCCCGGCCACAGATGCACAATCCGGTGTGCTATCTGGCCCGAACGCATCATCGGTCGCGCCTCGTCCTGGCAGCGGATTGCTCTCTGGCTGGAAATCTGGGCAGGTATACACCGCCGACCTTGCGAACCAGATGAGCCGACCTGCTATGCAGGAGCCAATTACCGGCCCGACCCTCAATCCCGGTGCAGCACACGTGCAAGCCTCTCCTGCCAGACAACCGTCTACCTACCAATCCGGTATGACTCCCGAACCAATGCAGCCGTTTCATGGGAACGGCTACGCGAGGGGAAACGCAGACATCCAATCATTTTCACAGTCTGGCCAACAGCAGGTCCAGATGCCACCAGCGATGGCAGCAACGATAGTGGGCGTAACAGCTTCACCCTTTCAGCAGCAGTCCATGCAGCCTTTCGGAATGCAGAACATGGCTCCAGCCCC
>DASTKE010000211.1:0-11500 GCA_035716105.1 Ktedonobacteraceae bacterium
CATATCCTGCGCCGTATTCAGGCCCGATTGCAAGACATCCTGCGTCGCTGAAACGCCAGTTTCCACGCTTCCCTGCACCGTCTGCTGAACACCCTTCATGCTCTTCTGCGCCTTCTTCAGGTTCTTATTGGCACGCTTGACATTCTTTTTCAGCACGTCCTGCGCCGTACTCAAGCCTGATTGGGCAGCATCCTGCGCTGTGCTCAAGCCCGATTGAAACGCGCTTTGGGCCGTGTTCAGACCAGACTGCGCGGCGTCCTGCGTTGCTGACCACCTTTTCTGGGCTTTGCTTGCTACCGTATCCTGGAGATTTCCCATTTTCTTCATAGTCTTTTTCCTGTTCTGCTGCATCAGTCCTTGCAACAGAGCCAATCCTGCCAATAAGAGAGCTTGAATTCTCCCCAGATTGGGCAGTATCGTTTCCTCGATCGTCGAAGCGACTGATTGCTTCGCGTTTCTGGTGACTGCGCTGGCTTTATCGCCCGCGGTTTTCACAGCATTGCCATTGAGCTGATCGGCCGTTGCTTTGGCGCTCATGATTCGCCTCACTTCCTTTCAACATTGTATTTCGCTAAGACGGGAAGACGTGTAAATGCTATTTATAAGCACGATGTATGAGCTAAAGGGGTTTCACTTGAGCGCAGAAGCGGCTGGAATTATTTCCCAGACCAGCAGTGTTTTCATAATCAGAGTATTTTTTGTGAGCGGGAAGTCGTAGGGGCGATGCCTGGTGCTCGCCCGTGAGAACCCTTCCTCAAAGGACGCGGGCGTCCGTCTCTCGCCGTCTCTGTCCCCCGGACTGCCTCCCGGACGGCCTCCAGGCATCGCCCCTACGACTTCCCGCTTCCCCGGAAAAATGGAGAGCCTTGATTGTTGTTCGACTGTACAAAATGATGGGACGTGCTATAATAGAGGTCATGAAACGTGCTTTTCCCTCTTTTGATGGATATGACACATACCGCGCTACTGTTGAGCGTTACCGGCTGGCGGCAGGGTAGCGATACTTCATTTTGCCTCAGAAAACCCCTTTGCAGAGCAAGTCTCACTACTTGCCTGAATACTGGCTGCACATAAGCGACAGAGAATGTATGCTATTTCGTCCGTTTCGATATGCCTGAAAATATGATACCATGTATACAGAGGCTGCTGTAGAAGCTCTTGCTGTGCCTGTCTATCACGTTTGGAGGAAGCGTTCCTGGCTATCGGGCGGATGTGGAGATATGGGAGGACTACCGATACTATGGATTTAATGGAGAAGCTGGCAAAGCTGGCCCAGCGCTATGAAGAACTGAACACCTTGATGGCTCAGCCGGAAGTGATCGAAGATATCCAGTTATTACAGCGCTATGGGCGTGAACACGCCGAGTTGGAAGAGGTTGTTGCCAAATATCAGGAACTGATCTCCGCCGAACAGCAAATAACCGACGCGCAGGAGATGTACGACAGTGGAGACGCGGAGCTACGCGAATTGGCCACCGAGGAGATCGAGCACCAGAAAGAGCGTAAAGAGCAACTGCTCAACGAGGTGCAGGTGCTGCTCTTGCCCAAAGACATCATTGATGAGAAAAACGCCATCGTCACCATTCAGGGTGGCGCGGGCGGCGATGAAGCGGCATTGTTCGCGGGCGAACTCTTCCGCATGTACAGCCGCTACGCCGACTCACGGCGCTGGAAGATCGAAATTCTGGACAGCAACGAGACTGGTCAGGGCGGCATCAAAGATATCACCTTTGTCGTCAAGGGCAAGGGCGCGTATAGCCGTATGAAGTACGAGGGCGGAACGCACCGCGTGCAGCGCGTCCCCGTCACCGAGGCAAATGGGCGCATTCATACCTCAACCGCTAAAGTCATTGTGCTGCCAGAGGCCGACGATGACATCGAGATCGAGATCAAAGATAGCGACCTGCGCGTCGATGTCTATCGCTCAACCGGCCACGGGGGTCAGAGCGTGAATACGACGGACTCGGCGGTGCGTATCACCCACCTGCCCACCGGTCTTGTTGTCACCTGCCAGGATGAGAAATCGCAGTTGAAGAACAAGGCGAAGGCGCTCACTGTGCTCAAGGCGCGGCTGTGGGATATCGAGGAGGCCAAACGGCAGGAGGAACTGAGCAAATCGCGGCACTCGCAGGTGCAGACCGGCGACCGCAGCGAGAAGATTCGCACGTACAATTTCCCGCAGGACCGTGTGACCGATCATCGCGTCGGCCTCACCCGGCATAATCTACCCGGCGTGCTCAATGGTGAGCTTGATGAATTTATCGATACCTTGATCACAGTCGATCAGGCGGATAAGTTGCAGCACCTGTTCGAGGACAACACCAAAAGCAAGGTCAAAAGCAAGTAATTCTTGACACTACGCCTGAGCATTCCTTGCAGGCATCCGCCTGGAGAGGACTCGCAGTGTTGGCGTGGTGACAGAGAGTAACGGAGAACTGTGGTCAGGGGCATGTAGCAGGGATGCGTTCAGGCGAGCGCATTCATCTATGAAAGGTAGGAGTTTTCGATGGCACAAGTGATACAGGGCAAAGTTGAATTCACACCATATACCGCGCCCGAAATCAATCCCCCGTACCGGCTCTTGCTCGGCCCAGGCCCGTGCAACGTTGACCCACGCATCCTGCGTCTTGCTTCGGCCCCGCAGCTTGGACATCTCGACCCGGAGTTCTTCCGCATCATGGAGGATACGGCTGAACTCTTGCGCTGGATGTTCCAGACGAAGAACGAGATGACGTTGTGCGTCTCCGGCTCCGGCTTCTCCGGCGCTGAAGCGGTGCTGAGCAACCTGCTTGAAGAGGGCGATACAATCATTGCTGGCAGCCTCGGCTTTTTCAGCGGTCAGATTGTCGAGATCTCACATCGTGCCGGAGCCAATGTCGTCAACCTGACGACAGAACTGGGCAAGCCACTTGAGGCGGCAACACTCGAACAGGCATTTAAGGAGCATCCAGAAGCCAAAGTATTTGCTACAGCCATCGCCGAGACTTCGACCGGCCTCTTGCAGCCGATGGACGAACTGCAGCGCGTCACACACGAGCATGGTGCGCTCTTCGTCGTCGATGCCGTCTGCGGCCTCGGCGGCGTGCCGATGGCAGTTGATGAGATGAAGATCGACGCTTGCTATGCCGGCAGCCAGAAGAGCCTCGGCGCGCTTCCCGGCCTGGCTCCCGTCACGCTCAATCAGCGAGCCATAGAGACCATTAAGGCGCGCAAGAAGCCTGTGCAGAGCTACTACCTCGACCTGCATTACCTCAGTCGCTACTGGAACGGCGACCACACGTACCATCACACCACGTGCAGTAACCTGGTGTATGGCCTGAATGAGTCGCTGCGCATCGCGAAAGAGGAAGGGCTGGAGGCACGCTGGGCGCGTCACCAGTTGAACGGCGACGCGCTGAAGGCGGGTATCGAGGCGATGGGTCTTAAGATTTTCACGCAGCCCGGCTACGCCCTATCCGTTCTCACAGCCATTCGCCTGCCGCAGGGCGTTGATGAACTGGCGATCCGCAACGGGCTGCTGGAAGAGTACGATATCGAGATTGGCGGCGGCTTTGGGCCATTGAAGGGCCAGTTGTTGCGCATCGGCCTGATGGGCTACAACTCCAACCGTAAGAATGTCGAAATCGTGCTTTCCGCCCTTGAGCACATCCTGCCGCGCTGCGGCTTCCAACCCAATGTCGGCGCGGCCCTGCCAGCCGTCGACGCCGTTTACAAATCACACAATCACGTGTAGGTGGCGATTGATCGCGCACACCGCCGATGATGCATTTTAACAACCAAGATCGGGAAGACCCTGTCATTCTGAGCGCAGCGAAGAATCTCTCGCTGGGATGCCGGGATTCTTCGCTGCGCTCAGAATGACAGGGTCCATCAAGAGCGGCGTTGACGCGGGCGTCCAGGGGGATGCCGGGATTCTTCGCTGCGCTCAGAATGACAGGGCCGACTTTGGTTGGGAACATGCATCATCGGCAAGCAAAGGCCGATAAATCGGCACCTACGGGGGCGTGTCGGTAGAAATTCGTCAATTTCCATGATACGCCCGGCAAGATCACAAGGAAAGATAGGTATGGCTTTCGAGCAACCACAGGCAATTCGCACCGTTTTTTTTGATGCAGGCTTCACGCTCTTCAGTCCCAATCCCTCCACCGTTGAGATCTGCCAGCAGGTATGCCAGCGTCTCAACCTGCATATCCATCCCGATGAGATGCAGCAGCGCATGATCGAGGCAGAAGACTACTATCTGCGACACATGCGCTTGCATCGTCATACATGGGGCAACGAGCAGGCTATCGCGGAGTTCTGGATCGGATACTATATGAATCTGCTGCGCCCATTTGTGGAAGAGCACGACGAACATCGCCTCTATCAACTGGCCGCAGCCATCAACGCTGAGTTCGATAAGCATACGAGCTGGCAACTCTATGACGATGTTTTACCCACGTTGCAAGCGCTCAAACAACATGGCTATACGCTCGGCGTGATCTCCGACTGGGGCGTCTCGCTTGGCCCCATTCTCAGTCGCCATAAACTGACGCGCTACTTCGATTGTGTGCTGATCTCCGCGGTCGCCCAGTACGCCAAGCCATCGCCCGCGCTCTATGAACTGGCCCTCCAGCGCGCCAACGCCATCGGCGACTATACACTGCACATCGGCGACTCCTACATCCATGATGTCCTGGGCGCACGAGCCGTCGGCATGACCCCTGTCCTGCTTGATCGCAGGAATCAGCTGCAAGAAAGCAACGTGGATTGCCTGCTGGTTCACTCCCTCCTCGAATTGCTCGATCTGCTGGAAGTCCCTCACGAATAAAAAACGGCTCACTACCAAATATTCCTATGCATCTATCTTTTTATATTTACCTGCACAGTGTTTGCTGGTATACTACCTGTGCGGGTATACTTAGAGGCGGCGCTTCCTCCCCATGACTGCAAGTTAGGGGCATCCGCGCCGCAGAATGGTGATATGCTGCCGGGTATTTCCTTTGTGGGGGCGCGCATGGGCAATGGGCAAGGTGCGATCAGGGGAGAAAGACTATTTACTCCAACCGTCCTGCAAGATGCGATGGGCGAACCTCTCCGCTCAGAACAGCGCACAGGCGAACTACTTCCTCGTACTCTTTCGCGCATTGATCTGCTTGTTATTTTTATCGCGATTGTGCTCTTCATTCCCAACACCTCTGTCGTCCAGGCCACACAGGGAGCGGGAGTCGCCACCTATTTCTACTGGGTCATCGGTGCGCTTACTTTTCTGCTACCGGGTGCGCTCGTCACCGGTCAGTTATACCGCTTTATGCCGGTGGATGGCGGCATCTATGTTTGGACGCATCGAGCGCTCGGCCCACTGTGGGGCTTTTTCGCCGGTTTCTGCGCCTGGTTTCCCGGCGTGCTTGTCCTGTTGTCAGCCGCTGATACGGTACTGGCGCTCATCCAGGGCATCAGCGCCTCGATCTCCGGCAGCAATACGACATGGTTCGCGGCTCCCTGGCAACAGGGCATGCTTGTCATCGCCATTCTTCTCATCATGGGCTGGGTCTCGACATGGTCGTTAGGGCTGATTATGAAGATTGCCAGAATCATGATCTGCCTGTATCTGGCGGGTATCTTGATGGTTGGTCTGGCAGGTGCCGTCTGGCTCATAAGCGGCCACGTGCCACAGAAAATTCTCACGACCAGTCAATTGAGCTTCGGATTGAGCGGACACAATATCGTGCTCTATGGCGTAATTGTGCTGGCCTTGCTCGGTGTAGAAGTACCGCTGAATATGGGGGCCGAGACGAAGAAAAAAACCGGAGCCTCGCTCTACCTGCGCTGGGGTCCACTGCTGGTGCTCATCAGCTATCTAATAGGCACGTTCGGCGTCATGGCCGTCGTACCAGCCGATAAGGCTGCTACAACCTATTCTACGCTCACGGCCATCGCTATTGTTTTTGGCGTACCCGCCGCGTTTATCACCGGCATCATCTTTGTGGGCTTCTTCCTGCTCGTCATCATTATCTATAACATCACCTTTTCGCGTATTCTGGTTGTCTCTGCCCTCGATCACCGTCTCCCCACGGCGCTGACGAAGCTGAACCGGCACGGCGCACCAGTCAACGCGCTCAATGCGCAAGTACTGATTATCCTCGCCATTGCCGTATTCACCTACATCATCGGGCCACTGCTGTACCTGGGGCAGGGCATCGAATTTTCGGAGCAGGTCTACGATGTTTCGCAGGCCACCGTTACCATTATCTGGTGCATCTCGATGGTGATCCTTTTCATCGACCTCCCGGCGCTGCTCTGGCACTTTCGCGACTTGCTGGCAATGCGCCGTGACCAGCTTATCGCGCCACCCTGGCTACTGAATATTTGCGCTATCCTCGGTGGGCTTGCCAGTTTGCTCGGCATCTGGGCGACACTCAGTTTCTCCTGGGACAGCACGCTCATTTCCGACAACGAGTGGGCCTTTTTCGTGGGAGTCTCCGTGGTTATCTCACTGTTCGCAGGCCTGCTCGGTTCCGCCTATCCACGCTTGCTGAGCAATTTGAATGAGCAGATTGCCGACTCCCGTGAAAATGCGCGTCTCTACAGCGAATTGCAGGCGGCATATGACAAACTCAGCGAGGTGGATAATCTGAAGGATGCATTCCTGACCACCGCCAGCCACGAACTGCGCACCCCGCTCACCATCGTCCAGGGCTATCTTGAACTGCTCAGCGAAATGGATGATGAAAGCACGCCGCCAGAGGTACGGCGCTCCTTCCTCAACAAGGCGCGACGGGCCTGCGACGAACTGGTGCTTTTACAGGCCAACATCATGGACGCGAGTCGCATGGAATTTGATGCCGCCGCCTTACAGTACAGCACCATCCCACTCAAAGCGCTCTGCGAGGCAGTGCTTGACCTCTTTGAACCTCTGATCCTCCAGGAGCAGCGTCAGACCGAAACAGACATCGATGAGCACATTTTCGTCCGCGCAGACGAAACGCGCCTGAAGCAAGTCTTGCGCAACCTGATCGCCAACGCCCTGCGCTATTCTCCACATCGCACCCCCGTGCGCATTAGCGCGAAGGTCGATGCAGACAAGAGCATGGTCGCCATCAGTGTGATTGATCGCGGCTACGGCATACCAGCCAATAAACGCGAGGCGATCTTTGACCGCTTCGTGCGCCTGGAACGCGACATGCATGGCAATGTGCGCGGCAGTGGTCTCGGCCTATCGATCACCCGCGAGCTTGTGCAGGCCATGGGCGGCACCATCCATGTAGAAAGCAGCGGCACAGCCGGAAAAGGCTCGGCCTTCATCTTTACCCTGCCACTTACCACCATTGCCCATTGCGAAGATGGTAGAGAGAATGCAAGGTAAAGACGGCATGAATCATATACGTCTACCCGCAACATCTTTCCTTTAAATAAAAAGGAAAGCTCCGTTCCATTGACTGGCATTGAGGGCGTATATGTGTACCAAATAGAAAAATGGTTGACTTTGCCATCTCATGTCTTCTACACCTATGATATGGGATATGTTTTCATCTTCATGATGCAAGACTATCAGCAAGCAGGCACTCCTGAGATAAGCTCTCTTTTCTCAGCTAGATAGAACACTATGGCAGATCAATATGTCTATACGATACATTGGGCATCTCGCAGCCCATGACCCTTTACATGATTACCTGCACTACGATATTCTTCCGCAGTTCGGGCGGAAGAGTCAGCGTTCGACCTTCCGCGTCTTTCGGATGGGCGGCTCCAACGAAGTGTATCTGTACCAGGAGAAACAGAGCCAGCTACAGATCGTCGGGAAGTTTTTCCACCAGCACGGCGGCAACGGCATGGAAAGAGAATTCCACAATCTCTGCCTGCTCCGCAGCTACGGATTGGAGAACAGCCCTCATTACGTGGTGCGCCCACTCGGCTACAATGGCTGGCTCAATTCTTTGCTCGTTGAGGAGTATTGCCAGGGACACTCACTGGGCGACTTCATTCTCGCTGCCATCTTTCGCGGTCAGCGAGAGGCGCTGTACAAAAAGCTGACGGCCCTGGCCTACTTCCTGGCGACGCAGCATAACCGCACCGCCAACGGCTACGGCGTGAATTTCGACGAAGACTGCTCCTATCTCGACCACATCGTCCATAGATTGGCGTGGAAACAGGCCATCAGGCCAGAAGAGGTGGATGAGTTTTTCTGGCTGCGCGACAGATGGCGCGAGCAGTCGCGCATGTGGGAAGACCAGCAGGTGCTGGTGCATGGAGATGCAACTCCTTCCAACTTCCTGTTTGGTCATGGCATTGAAGTTATCGCCATCGACCTTGAAAACATGAAGCGCGCTGATCGCGTCTTCGATGTGGGGCGCATTGCCGGGGAGCTACAGCACTTTTTCTTGCAGCACACCGGCAACAAATACGAGGCCGAACCCTTCGTTGGCCACTTCCTCTGGGAATACGCCTGTCATTTTCCCGACCGCTACAGTGCCTTCCACTCCATCTGCAACCGCGTCCCCTACCAGATGGGCCTGACCCTGCTGCGCATCGCCCGCAATTCCTGGGTCAGCGATGGCTACCGCCGCCAACTCATCGAGGAAGCCAAAAACACACTCAGGGATTACTGGAAAACCGTCTAATGCAAGAGATGAGCATAGAAAAAGAAAGTGAGTATTCATGGATATTCGAGCGCTTATTTTTGATGTTAATGGCACACTGATTGATATCGAAACCGACGAGGGCATGGAAGAGATATACCGCGCCATTGGTCACTTCCTCACCTACCAGGGCATCTTGCTGCACCGCTGGGAGGTGCGTGACCTCTATTTCGAGATTATGCAACAGCAACGCAAGAACAGCCATGAAGCCTACCCGGAATGGGATGCGGTCGAACTCTGGCGCGAACTGATACAGCGCAAAGCGACCGACTTTACACGCGCCCTGCCGCCAGAGAAGCTTGAGCAACTTCCCCTGTTTCTGGCCGAATTGCACCGGGGCATTGCACGCAAACGCTTGCGCCTCTTCCCATATGTTAAGGAGTCGCTTGACCTCTTGCGCCCGCACTACAAACTGGCTGCCATCTCCAATGCACAGAGCGCCTATGGCGTGGCCGAACTCAACGCAGTCGGGCTGCTGGACTACTTTCACCCGGTCATCATCTCAGGCGATTACGGCTATTGCAAGCCGGATACACGCCTCTTCCAGCAAGCGCTCGATGTCTTACACATTCAGCCGAAACAGGCGCTTTTTATCGGCAACGACATGTACTGCGATGTCTTCGGCCCCCAACAACTGGGCATGAAAACGATTTTCTTCTCCCTCAGCCCGCAAAACGCGCAGCAAGAAATTCAGCCCGACTACATCATCAATAGCTTTGCCGAGCTACCCACCGCCGTCAACTACTTCGTCGAGCGCAAACAGTTGCACAGGTGAATCAGTATCAAGGAGCGGTGTGCATGAAAAATGGCCGGGCTAGTCCGGCCATTTTTCATACTCACCCGCTCCTTGATACTTTATACAATCTCACGCACGACTTCGACGCCGTTGAGCCGCATGTGGTAGAGGAAGAGCAGGTGCAGCACGTTCGCGTCGTGCGGCAGCGAGCCGAGAGAGTTAGCCGTCTCGACCGGCATATCGTAGGTCTGCACGGCGTTCTCCGGCACGATGACGCGCATGGGCAGGTTATAGGCGTTGGCGTTGAGCTTGAGATGCATGGCCATCTGGTACACGCACAGGTCGGTGCAGTCGCCGACAATCACGGCGGCGCGCAGGTCGCGATGGGCGTCCAGCCATTCGCCGAGAGATGTACCGTAAAAGGCGTTGAGCGAATTCTTGGAGACGATGGTGTACAGGTTGGCGAAGGGCATGTTTGCCAATTCTGGAATCGTATTGGCCTCGCTCGTTCCAGCCTGACAGTGCGGCGGGAAGTCCGCGAACTCCACGGCATCGGGAGTGTGGCAATCCTGAGCGATAATGAAGTCGCGCACACCAGCATTGTAGGCACCCTCAAACGTGGCGACTACGGCGGGAACAATGCCCTGCACTCGCGGACTGGCTAGCACGCCCTCGGTACAGAAGCCATTGATCATATCGACGCTGAAAAGGGCGACTTTCCCCTGCTGTGCATCCTCGCGCAGCTCGTTCCAGGAGAGCGTGGGCAAGCTGCGCTCCCACTCGACGAGGGCTTGCAAGAAGGGTTTCGCCTGCTCTATAAAATCTGCCGGAATGGTTGATGTTGCCATAGTATGCTCCTATTCGATAGGCTGAAACAGCGCTTCGGACGGCAGCGCTTACAGTTTGGTCTCAGCCGCTGGATTAAAGCGATAGAGACGGGCGGGACGATGCGTTCCCTCCATCTTCTTCGCGCCGGTATCCTCCAAAATGCCGGTGGACAGGATCTTCTTGCGAAAATTGCGCTTATCCAGGCGACGGTGCAGGATGATCTCGTAGACGCGCTGCAACTCGCGCAGCGTGAACTGCTCCGCCAGCAGGTTGAAGGCGATGGTCGTATATTCCAGTTTGCCGCGCAAACGGGTCAGCACGTAGTCGATGATCTTGCCGTGATCGAAGGCCAGCGGCGGCAGGTTATAGACCGAGAACCAGTCCACGTCAGCGGCATCATCAGCCGCCCGTACGCCCTGCAAGCGCTCGCAGTCCATCAAGGCGAAGTACACCACCGTAATCACGCGAGTGCGCGGGTCGCGACCGGGATCACCAAAGGTGTACAGTTGCTCAAGGTAGACATCCTGCAAGCCAGTCTCCTCCTGCAACTCGCGCTTGGCCGCCTCCTCCAGCGACTCGTCGATATTGACAAAGCCACCAGGAATCGCCCACATGCCTTCGTAGGGCCACGAGCGGCGCTTAATCAGCAAAACCTGTAAGTCGCGCTGGCGCAGCGTCATCATCACCACATCAACCGTCACCGAGGGTCGCTCGTACTTGCTCGCATCGTAGTGATGCGCCTGCGCCTCCGGCGTCTGCCCGTTCTGGCCCAATTTGTCCTGTTCTTCCATACGTTCCATGCGAAACCTATAATCTCTTTCCATAAATAGGTTTATCCAGCCAGCAAAAAAGCGCTGACCTCACTCAACCTGTTCGCCATCATTCCGGCAACTTCGGTACTTCTGCCCATTATACACCTGTCTGCTCGCCCGAAGGAAGTAAAGTTCAGCCGGAAATGATTAGTGTGTATCATACACTAATATAAACCGGATAAGAGGCGCTGTCAAGCCATTGCCGCCATCATTCGAAAGGAAACCGCAAGTCGTAGGGGCGATGCCTTGTGCTCGCCCGCGCTGGGGTCATCACAGACGCGGACGAGCACCAGGCATCGCCCCTACAATTGGCCGCGGATCGTCAAGCCATTGCCGCCCGCAATAACGTATGTTATACTTTCCATGCGGAACAAACATTCGTTCTTAATCAAGCAGGGGGAGAGTGAGAGCAGCATGGCACACGTAGAACTTCAGCAGATCGGCCCGTATACCACCACCCGACCGCTCAGCACCAGTTCTACCAGCAGCACCTACCTGGGAAAGCT
>DASTKE010000212.1:0-3018 GCA_035716105.1 Ktedonobacteraceae bacterium
TCGCCAGTGGGTGGGTGGGTGCGGGTGTGACCGCCGAGGTTGTATTTGAGGTGCCACTGGAAGAGTCTGACCCCCCCGCCAGCGAACATGCGCTCACCATCAACCCGATCACAACCAGACCAAGCACGGTTTGTAGCAACCGCGACAGCATAGTTCCATATGTTTGCTTCAAAATTCCCTCCAGATTGAGACCTCTCATCTTTTATGATGGAGTATCAGCCTCACCACAGTTTTTTTCCTGTTGAGCATGTTGCATAGTATAGCTTATTTACAAGCTTCAGTATACTGCTGAATTAAAAAAACGCTGTTATGCATCCCATACACGGATTGTGAGGCAGGTAACAATCGCTTGATAAAGGGGTTGCAAACGTCTTTTTAACGGAGGTTAACAAACTTTTAATGCGCTCACAATTCAGTCACATGTAGCACTCATGCTTGGTAAGTGCAAATTTTTGTCCCCGCAAACCTAGACTTTCTGGCATCCTTATGGTATAATTGCTCCAACCGAAAAAGATAAGATTTCCAGAACGAGTGAGAAGCTCACGAGGTTAAACGTTTATGGATTCAGTCTCATCATCAACGCGGGAGGCAGTGCAGTCATTGAAGACACCTGTTCAGGCTCGCATCAGCACGTAAACACACACTGGGGAAGGTTTGCCCTGGTGTTTTTTATTTTCTTGAAGCTCAAACATATATGAGCGAGATGCTGGGCTCATCAATCATTCTTCCATTCCTGATTTTGAGCCACTTACCTTGCTCGTCGGATACGAGTCAAGGGCCATTCCACGAAAGGAGGAGATGCATCTCTTTCAAGCTAACGGCGATCAACGAATAATTCACACAATCGCGTTTCAACATACACACGCTTGCAAGCGGATATTGCAACGCACGAAGAAGTGGACGCGGAGTGGTTGTTAGAACACAAGGAGAGGTACCGAGAATGAATTCAAGCATTATCAGCAAGATCGCAAAAGCCAAGCGTTACGCGGAAGAACCGGAGCGCATTCAATTCACTCGCTTTGAGGCCACGTTCCGAGGCGAGAATGATGTACATACAACCAACTTTGACAACGGCGAGTGGAATTGCACCTGCCGTTTCTTCCAGGATTGGGGCGATTGCAGCCACACCATGGCCATGCAGCGCGTACTGGGTGTAACCATCCCGGCTCCATACCGGCATGGCATTCCGGCAGGGTTGGGAACCAGCCCGCTCGTACACTAACCCGGGCAGCCTACAATTCTCCTTTTGCGGTTTCGAGGACGGACAATCCGATCTACACGCCACCCGAAACAATAAAAAGAAGCACCGAACGAACAGATAAAACGCTCAGTGCTTCTTTCTTTTTTACGACGCTTCTGACAGGCTACGCTACGCCCCAATACCCGGCACAAAGTGCAGAATGATGATGGTCGCGAACATGAGAATAGCCAGAATAGCGATATAGATCAGATCTTTACGTACATACGAATAATGCTCCGCCGTAATCAAGGTTGGTGCAGAGCGCTGGGATTTTTGCGCTGCCTGCCGACGAGCCGCGAGCCGGGCAGACGCGCTGCCCTTCGGCGCGGTTTCGCCTTTCTCCGGCTCCGCAGCAGGGGCAGATACGGCTGCGGCCTTCGTCGCTCGCGACCTCGTGACAGGTGTCGCTTTCGGCGCGGCGCTTGTAGTCGTTGCCGTTGCCGTCACCGTGCCAACGCCGCCAGTCGTTTCCTCCGCGCCGTTCTCCACTTCAAGCTGTGTTTCCTCCGCCTCCTCCGGGGCCGATTCCACAGCCGCATTCCGGCGAACCAGTTCGACATTCTTTTGTACCTTCGGCCTATTGCGCTGCGCTCCACTGCGCGTCGATGTTTTCTTCGGCATCCTTAATAACTCCCTGCCTTGCCTGACAGCCTGGAGCAGAAAGCGTCCCGGCTTTTCAGACACTATTCGTTATGATGATTACAAGGCCAGTCTAACATAAAATGCAAGAGGCGACAAGACACTGTAGGGGCGATGGCTGGTGCTCGCCCGCGGCCCTGCGGAGAGGATGGCTCCAGCGGGCGAGCACCAGCCATCGCCCCTACGACTCCTCCCTCAAGGACGGAGATACTGGTACATCCTGCGCATATCCAACCACCTTTTCCAAAGTGTACCATAGCAAGAAACGCCTGTCGAGTAGGTTGCCAGGCATTACGTGTCCGTCAATGGTTTGCAAAGGGACCACGAAGCCACCTGCGAGGGGCCACCCATCCCCTCTTCCCCATCCCCTGGCTCTACAGTCACGAGCACGGTAGAGCCAGGGGATGGGAAAGGGACGGGCCGCGCATCCGGGGGATGAGGAAGCGCGCCCCTCGCGGGTGGCTTCGTCCTCACCGCGCCTGTAGAAAATGATGGCTACTCCGCCCGCCCCGGCATTTGACAAGCGAGGCCCACTGTGCTACCCTTTACATGGCATATTGGGGCATTTTTCGGATACATAACGTACAATTTGCAGACGCAACATGAGAAGACTAGCCCACAAACCGGCTAGTTCTTTTTTCTATGTGATCTTTTTAATCGGACTTATTCCCATCCACAGAAAGCTTTTTTAGGAACACAACTATGGCAAGAATTGTCGTCGCCATGAGCGGCGGCGTGGATAGCTCGGTAGCCGCCGCACTTTTGAAAGAGCAGGGCCACGAGGTGATAGGCATGATGCTGCGCCTCTGGTCGGAACCCGGCGTCATCGATGATGACGGCGTAGAGCGAGTTGCGCAAAATAAGTGCTGCTCCCTCGAATCGGTTGACGATGCGCGGCGCGTGGCTCGCATACTTGATATTCCGCTCTACCTCGTCAATGTCGAGCAGGAATTTAAGCATACCGTTGTCGATTACTTTTACGAGGAATACGTCGCGGGACGCACGCCGAATCCGTGCCTGAACTGCAACCGCACTATTCGCTTTACACTGCTGCTCAACCGGGCGTTGGCGCTGGACGCCGATTACCTGGCGACCGGCCATTACGTGCGCGTGGACGATTCCCCGCTCACTGGCAAGCG
>DASTKE010000213.1:0-5519 GCA_035716105.1 Ktedonobacteraceae bacterium
TGATGCCGGCATAGATGTCTGATGGCTGGCAGCCATACTGCTCGCGCATCGCTTCCACCGTGGCGAGGGCGATACCGCGTGCCGTGCCGCGCCAGCCCGCGTGCGCCAGGGCAATGACGGATTTCGTGGGATCGTAGAACAACAGTGGTACGCAGTCGGCGAAGGAGAGCGCCAGCGCCACGCCGCGCTGCCGCGTGACTACGGCATCAGCCTTGCGGCGCGGCTTGATCGTCCAGATGAGTTCCTGTCCATGCTGGAAGTAGGAGCGGTGCGGCCAGTCGTAGCGCCAGTCGTCCCAGGGGGTTATTTCGGGGTCGAGCGTGGCGACCTCCGCGCTGTGAATCTGCCAGAGGGTGGCACAAGGGTATGCCTGCGCATCCAGCGCTTGCAGCGCCAGCAAGCGGTTGCCAACCACGTGTTCCTGGCTATCGCCCGTGCTGAATGAGACGTTCAGGCCGCTATAGGGGGTTGTGCTGTGACCGCCATGCCGGGTAAAGATGCCGTGAATGATTTCAGGAAATTGCTCGAAGAGAGAGAATTGCAGATACGTTACTTCACCTCGTTGCTGCTCGATCATGGAGTTCCTTACTACTATGGAAGAGAAAATGATGTGATACAATGCCTGTGATGCAGCTTGAAGCTGCATCACAGGCATTGTATCACATCATTTTCTCTTCCCAACACTCTCTCAGGGGCCGCTGACATTGCAGCTATTGACGTTGCCGAGGCCGAAGATGCGGTTGACGACGGGCTGAATGTTCTGGCAGTTGGGAAAGATCACATCTTGCTGACCCGCCGTGGGATCGTTGGCGGTTCCAGTATCGCCGTAATCCTGTGTGCCGGTGCCGGGTCCGAGCGTGAGATGGCTTATGGCGTTGTTGTCGAGCGTGCGGGCATAGTTGGCGAACTCGATCATCTCCTGCTCGCTCAGATCGGTGTAGACCTTACCCTTCATATCCGCGATCAGTTGTTGCAGGTTGCCGATGACATTTGTGGCGTTCAGCTTCTTTTTCAGCGCCTCCAGCACCTGCTGCTGCCGCGCCGTGCGCCCGATATCGCCCACAAGGTCGGCGTGGCGAGAACGTACATATTCCAGCGCCTGCAAGCCGTTCAAGTGCTGCGGTCCGGGGGCGATGTAGAGGCGCTGCACCGCGTAGGGGTCGTTGGGATTGGAGCCAGCGCCCGTATCGTTGGGGTACGAATCATCGACAATCGGGTGTGTCACATCGATATCGATACCTCCAAGTGTATCGATGACGGAGGCAAAACCACTCAAGCCCACCCAGGCATAGCGATCGATGGGAATGCCGTAATCCTTCTCAATGGTCAGGCGAGCCAGTCGGATACCGTCGTCAAAATTGACGTGCGGGCTGGCACCCAGGAAAAACGCCTGGTCGATCTTATGCATGCCCCCGACCTCCGGCACGTAGACCCAGGAGTCACGCGGAATGGAGACCAGCGATACCTGATTGTGAACGGTATCGATGTGAACAACCATCATCACCTGTGTCAGCAGCGCGGGGAAGCTATATTTGCCATCGTTGTCGCTGCCTAGCAGCAGGATGTTCCATGAACGCCCGGTAATCGCCCCCGTGTCCACCGTGGCTGCTACCGTCGGCTCATCCTTGCTCCTGCTGACGGGATGGACAAACTGCTGGAGCGGTCGCTGGATGTAATAATAGACATACGCGAACGTTCCGCCACCCGCCAGCACAAGCAGCAGCAGGAGTACGAGCAGCACCCGCGCCCATATTGGCCAGCGTTTGCGTGTCCTTTTCCTGGGAGTCGCTAGCGGTGGAGCGGATGGAATTGGCGTAGCAGGGTGAGCAACCGGAACGGGAGAGACAGCTACAGTTGATGGTATGGCTGGTTGTGGCATGGTTGCCATTTCATCTAGCGCCGTGTTGCTCACAGGAGCCAGTTTCAGCGTCGGCTGCTCGTCTGCTGATCCTGTTGAAACCGGCAGTTGTGGAGCAGTATCCATCCGGTCGATTTCTGTACGCGAAGCAGGTCGGGATTGGGCAGAAGAGAACCTGCCATCATCCGGCTGTGGTGGTACATTCATAGTTGTATCGCCCATCGCTGCTCCCGTTTGTGCTACAAAAAACATCCCATGAGCTAAGTATATCAGATTGTAGCTGGAAGATTGCTAGAGAAAAAGGCTGATGCGAGGACTTTAGAAAAATTTGAGAGAAATTTGACGAATCTGTTTGACGAAATAATGGGGACGCAGACCCCACGTAGGTGCCGATTTATCGGCCCGCTCCACAGGCCGATAAATCGGCGGTGCGCTCGATAAATCGGTGTCTACGTCCGTTTCCACTGTATCCGGCAGGTATGACAGGGGTGATACAATAGCCATAAAAACATACCTGTGAGGGAGGTCTATTGATGGAACTGGAACGGATTCAGCAGGCATTGCAGGCTGAAGGATTGGATGGCTGGCTTTTTTACGATTTTCGCTTCTCGAATCCCATCGCCTATCAGGTGTTGGGCCTATCTACCGGCGAGATGTATACGCGGCGCTGGTTCTATTTTGTACCGGCGCAGGGCGAACCACGCGCTTTGATCAGCGCCGTCGAGTCGCACGTGCTGCACTCGCTGCCGGGCGAGCGTCACATCTATCAAACCTGGCAGGAGATGCAGGAGACGCTGCGCGGCCTCTTGCAGCCGGGGATGCGTGTGGCGATGGAGTACTCGCCCATGAACGCTATTCCTTATATCTCGCGTGTCGATGCTGGCACGGTGGAACTGGTGCGCACCACCGGAGCAGAGGTGGTCAGTTCGGCCAACATCTCGCAGCGTTTCGTCGCCCAGTTGACCGGTGCGCAGGTGATGAGCCACCGCGAGGCGAGCCGTCTCATCATGGCCGCGAAAGATGCGCTCTTCGCGCAGCTTGGCGCGGATCTGCAAGCTGGAGGGCCGCTTGACGAGTATAGTGTGCAGCAACGCTTCCTGGCTCTGATGAAGCAGGCCGGTTTGAATGCGCCGGAACTGCCGATTGTAGCGGTCAATGAGCATAGTGGCAATCCCCACTACGCTACATCGAAGAGCGCGTCCAGTCCCATCCGGCGCGGCGACCTGATCCTCTTCGATTTCTGGGCGCGGTTGCCCGAACCCCGGAACTCGGTCTACGCCGACTATACCTGGATGGCTTTCGCTGGCACTCGCGAGGAGATACCGGAGCGCCAGCAAGCCGTATTCGCAGTGGTGCGTGATGCACGCGACGCGGCCATTGCGTTCATACGTGAACGACTGGCTGCCGGAGAGCGCGTGGAGGGCCGCGAGGCTGATGATGTGGCTCGCGGCCTTATCGCCAGGGCGGGCTATGGTAGCTACTTCGTGCATCGCACCGGTCACAGCCTCGGCCCGCTCGAACACTATAACGGCGCGAACATCGACAACTTCGAGACGCAAGATGAGCGCGTGCTGCTCCCCAATACCTGCAACTCCATCGAGCCGGGCATCTACCTGCCAGAATTCGGCGTGCGCAGCGAGGTGAACCTGCTGATCCACGAACACGACGCCGAGGTAACAGGCACACCTGCCCAGATGGAGATCGTGCCTCTGCTGTAGTGATGCCTACAACCCGCGCTGCTTCCGGGCGTATATAGGATAACTGAACTTGAATCATTATTGATCGGGCGCGCTATGCATAGAAGGCATGCGTGCCTCTACAGGGAGGCATTATTATGGCTGATGAATGGGATCAGGATCAGAATGCGTATAAGGGCACCGGAGGAAGCGGACCCGCCGACGATTCTGGCAATTCTGGACAACCGAATCAGGATGATATAGATAAGCGTATCGAAGATATCAAGCGCCTGGTGGCGCAGGGAGCGAGTGAGGCGCAGCTGCGGCTAAAAAAAGTGGTGGATCGAGCCAGCGAATACTGGCAGCAGGCGCAATCGCAGACCGCAGCGAACACGCCGCCGCCCACCCCCAAACAGGCAACCAGCCTGGAGGAGCAGCGCATTCGTCAACTGGCAAATATGTGGAGCAATGCCAACTGGCGCGTGGCGCGTGAACTTGGCGACTACATGGACATCGTTTCCTGGGGCATCGACGAAGTGTGGGAAGTGACGCTTCAGACCCGCTGGGAGACGCGCAACATGGAGATTGTCAGCGAACCCTACACAGGCAAGCCTCTGAGCAGGCAGCAGCCTCTCCTCCCCGTCTGGGACTTTGAGCTGCCTCCGGTAACGGGCCTGAAAGCACCCTCGAGCCGCACGCGCATTGAGGGGCTGGATGAGATTCTGGCCTGTACGACCTGCAACGGTACCGGACGTGCCCTCTGCACCAACTGCGCGGGGCGCGGCTGGGTTGTTTGCCCGGAATGCCATGGACGCACGAAGAAACGCTGCGATACTTGCCGCGGACGCGGCTATGTTGCCGACTGGGCGGAACAGGGGAAGCGGCCTTTCTTCAAGAGGCAAGCCGATAACCTGGCGCAATCGGTCAACGAGCGCGTTTCTGACGTGTTCGAGGGCATACGCTCGCAGGGGATGCCAATCCCCAATCCTGTTGATACTGATCCGGCCAACAAGGGGAAGACCGTTCCCTGCCCCGATTGCGTCAACGGCGAGGTTGACTGCACCTGCGGCAATGGCAAGCGCGTCTGCGAGACCTGCCAGGGCGCGAAATCCGCTTTGTGCGTCAACTGCGGCGGCACGGGCAAGGTTGTGCGCCATCGCGAAATCGCACGCCAGTTTGAGCTGCGTACACAGACGCGCATCGTCGGTGAGAACAAAATTCCGGCGCAGCGCCTGGAACAGGCCGTGGGCGATCTGGCCTACAGCGCCGAGGTGAACGAGGATCTGCATCCCGAAGCGCCGCCCAATGGTGTTCCCCTGGATGTCTGGCACGCCGCCGTTGAGATGGCTCAGGCCGAACTGGCACGCACTGGTAAGGCTGGTAATGAGAACGGGCAGGCACAGCTTCGTCCTACGCTGCAAGTGCTCGAACTGGTGCGTATCCCCTACACAAAGGTGGACTACCGCTATTCCAACCAGGACTACAGCTTCTACATCTATGACGGTGAGGGCCAGGAGAAATTCTATGCCGACCGCTATCCCGCTCGCTGGGATCGCATCGAGCGCCTCGTGCGCGCCATCACCAATGACCTGGTGGTTTCACCCGAAACGCCAGCGACGACCGACAATGTGCCTCCGCACAGTTATCGCGTCCCGGTAGAGAAGCCCCCGTACAACATCACGGAAGAAGACGAGGACGACCTGGGACACGCCTAGCCCCAGATGTGAGAAACGTATCGGCTCTTCCCGGCCCAATCGGGCTGGGAAGAGCCGATACGTTTTTCTTTTTGCAGCACTATCCCCGCAAGAATCAGATAGCCCTCTCATGGCTCATAGAGTAATATATGAACAAGAAGATGTATGGAATGACGAAATGATGAATGAGGAGAGGGCCAACATGCAGGAAGAACAATACTGGCAGGCGGTGATGAGCCGGGATAGCGGATTGGATGGCGCTTTTGTCTACGCCGTGCGCTCGACCGGCAT
>DASTKE010000214.1:0-3786 GCA_035716105.1 Ktedonobacteraceae bacterium
AATCGACCGCGAGATCGCCCGTCTCAAGCTCGCTGCCATGGGTGTACGCATCGACACCCTGACTACAGAGCAAGACAAGTACCTGAACTCCTGGGAGTCAGGTACTTAACCGAAAAACGGGAGCGTATGCGCACAGCCGCACGCTCCCGTGCGGCTGTGCGCATACGCTCCCGTTTTTCGGTTAAGTACCTGACTCCCAGGAGTTCAGGTACTTGTCTTGCTCTGTGGTCAGGGTGTCGATGTGTACGCCCATGGCGGCGAGCTTGAGACGGGCGATCTCGCGGTCGATTTTGGCGGGCAGCGTGTAGACGCGGGGCTGCAACTCGCTGGCGTGGATACGCATGTACTCGGCACCGAGCGCCTGGTTGGCGAAGCTCATGTCCATCACGCTGGCAGGATGGCCCTCGGCGGCGGAGAGGTTGACCAGGCGACCCTCGGCCAGCAGGTGGACGTGGCGTCCATCGGCGTAGGTGTACTCGTCCACGAAGTCACGCACACGGCGCTTGTTGACGGCGATCTGCTCCAGCGCGGGAATGTTGATCTCGTCGTTGAAGTGGCCGGAATTGGCGATAATGGCCCCGTCCTTCATGCGTTCCAGGTGCGGGCGGTCGATGACGTTGATATCGCCAGTGACGGTGACGAAGATATCACCCTGGGCGGCAGCCTCCAGCATAGGCATGACGCGGTAGCCATCCATCACGGCTTCCAGAGCGCGCACGGGATCAACCTCGGTGACGATCACATTTGATCCCATGCCGTGAGCACGTGAGGCGACACCGCGACCGCACCAGCCGTAGCCACAGACGACAATCGTGCGACCGGCCAGCAGGATGTTGGTTGAGCGAATGATGGCGTCGAGGGAACTCTGGCCCGTGCCATAGCGGTTATCGAACATGTGCTTGGTGTCGGACTCGTTGACGGCCAGCACGGGGAAGCGCAGAACGCCGTTTTTCTCCATGCTGTGCAGGCGAATCACGCCCGTTGTGGTCTCTTCCATACCAGCGATGATATCGGGAATCAGCTCTGTGCGCGTGGTGTGCAGCGTCGAAACCAGGTCGCAACCGTCATCCATCGTCATGTTCGGTTTGTGGTCGAGCACGGCGTTGATGTGGCGATAGTAGGTCTGCTCATCCTCGCCCTTGATAGCAAAGGTGGGGATGCCGTACTCACTGACCAGGGCAGCCGCCACGTCATCCTGCGTCGAAAGCGGATTGGAGGCGCAGAGTTCGAGGTCAGCGCCACCCGCCTTGAGCGTGATGGCGAGATTGGCGGTCTCGGTCGTGATATGCAAGCAGCCCGACATGCGCACGCCCTTCAGGGGCTGATCTTTGATAAAACGCTCGCGGATCAAGCGCAGCACAGGCATGTCCTTCGCGGCCCATTCGATGCGGTCTTTTCCGCGTGGAGCGAGCGAAATGTCTTTCACATCTCCACGAATTGATGTTGTCATGAAACGTTGTTCCTCTCAGTAAAGTGTGATGAAATCTTCAGTAAATTGAGCAGGGGAAGTACTCAGGCACGGCCCGGAAACCCCAGCAGGGTTGCTTTCCCGCATTCCCTGTTATGGATTTGTTTGCACAGCGCTCCAATAAGGATCGAAGTGCGAGTATTGTACCAGCTTTTGATAGCGCCCGACTACATCATCCATTGTCAATGCGTGCAGCCGCTCGATGCTAAAGTCTTCACAGACGAACGAGCCGAGGATGTTGCCATGTACTACGGCGCACTTGAGGTCGTTGAACGCATAGCGACCATGTGTATCGGGCTGGACGTTGGAAAGGTAGCCGAGAAAGCCGCCGGCAAAGGCATCACCTGCACCCGTCGGGTCAACTACCTCTCCGAGCGGGTACGTTGGCGCGGTAAAGTAGGTGCCATCGGCCCCGAAGAGTAAAGCGCCATAGCTGCCCTGCTTGACAATTACGTACTTTAGCCCCATAGCCAGCAGTTGTCGTACACCGGCAGCGATACTCGGCTGATCGGTGTACTGGCGCACCTCTTCCTCGCTCATCAGCAGGATATCCACGCGCCTGATGACCTCGGTCAACTGCGGGCGAGCGGTCACAATCCAGAGTTCCATCGTATCCAGCACGGTCAGATGCGGCCTGGAAACCTGTTCCAGCACCTCCATCTGTAACTCTGGCTGGATGTTCGCCAGGAACAGCAGATCACAGGCGCAGTAATCAGCCGGAATCGTCGGATGAAAGCCCGCGTAGACGCCAAGCTGCGTGTCCAGCGTATCGCGAGCGTTCATATCCATGTGATACTGGGCAATCCAGCGAAACGTCTTCCCCTCTTCGATCTGCAAACCGTGAAGATCAATGGGACGGCTGTGCCAGAAATCGAGATATTTGCGTGGGAAATCACTGCCAACCACTGCCACCAGGTTCACCTGGTTATAGAGCGAGGCTGCCGTGGAAAAATAGGACGCAGCCCCTCCAAGCACTTCATCAGCCCTGGCAAACGGCGTTTCTACCGTATCAAGGGCAACAGAACCAACAACGAGAATGGACACAGCCCCTCCAAATACTTTTCTTTGCTATTACACCGGTGTAGAGTCGCTCAGGTGTTCGATCACACCGTCGATAAATGCCAGCGTCTGGCCAAATTTCTCCTGCGCCATTGCTCGCGCCGAAGCGGTATACAGCGATTGATAGAGATCGACAAAACGCTCTTCCATATGCTGTAGCACGGCGGCGAGGATTTCGCCATTAATCTCTTGATTGCGATAGCGCTCGCGGTACCGAGCGCCAAATTCGATCAAAGCAGTCACGACCGCCAGCCCGCTCAGATGGCCCAGGTTGCTGGCGTCGTAGAGAACGCGGCCTTCTATCGATACTGCTGGCTGCTCTTCGGACGCAACGTGAGTTGTATGCGCCAGAATAGCCTGCTTTACCTTACGCACATCATCATCCGCTACGTCAAGCGTTTGCAAGAACGCGACCGCCATCTCCGCCGACGTAAGCTGGTGGTTCTGGTAGCCATGCGCATGGGTAGAGATATCATGCAAGTAACCCGCACACACCAGCGCATCCATATCGATGGCTTCGGCTTCGTCCTCCCCGTCTTCCCGCGCTTCCATTTCTAATGCCAGCATCTTACACGTTGCCACGATCTCACTGACATGCCGAAAACCTTCTTTGCCCATGACCTCTTCGGCGTGCCGGGCAACGGCCTGCACAACTTCCATCTCCATTATGCATCCGCCTACTTCCAGGTTTCCCGATAATCCGCGTACATAGACTGCAATGCCTCTCCAAACGGTGGCCGACCAATACCGCGCTCCGTGATGATGGCGCTGACGTAGGTATGAGGCGTGACATCAAAAGCGGGATTGGCGACGCGCACCCCTTCAGGAGCAATAACCGCTCCCCGGACGCTCGTCACCTCGTCAGGATTGCGCTGCTCGATGGGAATGTGCTCGCCCGATGGCAGCCTGAGATCGACGGTGGAGAGCGGGGCAACGACATAGAACGGAATGTTGTGTACCCGCGCCAGCACCGCGACGCCATAGGTGCCAATCTTATTGGCAAAATCGCCATTGGCCGCGATGCGGTCGGCCCCCACGAACACGGCCTTGATCGCGCCCTGGCGCATAAAGTGAGCAGCCATGTTATCTGTTATCAGCGTCAGCGGAATGCCCTCCCGCTGGAGCTCCCAGGCGGTGAGGCGCGCCCCCTGCAAGATGGGGCGGGTTTCGTCGACGAAGACCTGAATGTGCCTGCCCGCCCTGTGAGCGGCGTAGAGGGGAGCCAGCGCGGTTCCCCAGCCGGCGGTCGCCAGCGCGCC
>DASTKE010000215.1:0-5544 GCA_035716105.1 Ktedonobacteraceae bacterium
AAGCCTGGGAAGCCGAGCGCCTCCCCTACCGGACGGCTCCCTACACCTACCGTGCCAGCTTCCAGCAGGTTGAGCAGGTGAGCCGACATAAGATGATTGCCCGCACGCTGCCAGCACTGCGCGCCAACCTGGAAGCCGACCCAGATGGCCCGGTTGCTTACGGTGGCGTGCGGGTGTTCTCTATGCTGGCAAAAGACTTGCGCAGCGAGGTTTCCCGCTCGCTGGTGGATCACCTGCTGCATTTTGCCCTGCCACTTGCCGCACGTCGCAACCTAGATGCCGCGTCCTTCATGCAGGAAGCTGGCATACCGGGTGCCGCTGCGTGCCTGGAACGGCAGGCACGTCTGTTCGGCCTCGCCCAGTATTCCGGCGCGCATGGCCAGTGGGCGAGCGTGGCCGATGTGATGGAGCAGCTTGCCGAGCAGGAAAGTGCATTGATCGCGGCACTAGAAATACAATAGCTGCATAGATTGTATGGAGCCACTGGCGCGGCTTGCCGCCGCACCAGTGACTCCATACAATCTATGCAACTATATAGAATAAAGGTAAAACAGGTTTTTCATAAACCTTGACTTTTGGAAGTTGAGTAGGTATACTTCTAGCAATTTGAAAACGGTTAGCGAGCGTTCCACACAGTGGAAAAGGTGCGATTCTCATGGCTTTTCGGTATCGGGTACAACAAACGGAATATGGACAGCGACGGATGCGCCGCTTGTCCCATCCCATTGATGGACCCGGTGTCGTTTTACCACAGAATGATTCTTCCTCATCCCATTGATTCAGGGGTGAGGAATTTTTTTTGACCTGTTTGGTCTCCTGGCACTCTAACCTCGCTCAATAACTCGATGGAAACAGCTTCTTTCATCGAACTAGCGAATAAGGAATGGACGACCTGCCAACATGTTGTCCGAGTGCAAGAAGACGAAAAACAGTCGTATATCGAAGACCTGGAAAGCGAAACGTCATCATTAGTCGGTAATGGGAGGTTCTATGCTGCAAGTTACATCTCATATTCAACGTGAAACTGGCTTACGAAGCCATGAAATTGAGGCCATTCAAGGCTCATTTCAGGGGAAGGATATTCTCTCTTTTGACCAATTTTCTGCTGAAGACCTGCGTATCCTCTTTGCGCTGACCAACCAGATGAAGCGCATCGCGGTCAATAATGAACCCTCCGCTCTGCTGGCGGGTTATCTTGTTTCGCTGCTCTTCTTTGAGCCATCCAGCAGAACCTTTAGCTCGTTTGCCGCCGCCATAAAGAGGCTGGGTGGGCAAACGATTGAGATTCAAAACCCTGAAACGGTCTCCTCTATCTCGAAGGGAGAAACGTTTGAGGATACCATCCGCACGTTTGAGGCTTATTCACACGCCATCGTGCTGCGTCACCGCGTCGCTGGCTCAGCGAAACAGGCAGCAGATGCCGCCGATTTCATCCCCGTGATTAACGCGGGTGATGGCAACAATGAGCACCCGACGCAGACGCTGCTCGACTTGTATACGCTGTACGAGCGCTTTGGCAGGCTCAATCACCTGACCTGCCTGCTGGCAGGCGACCCGCTAAATAGCCGCACCATCCATTCCCTGCTGCGCGGCCTCTCGCTCTTTGAGAACAACACGGTCTACCTGCTCTCTCCCCGTCAATTGCAATTGACGCGCTCCGATTTTCTCTACTGGACGGGGCGAGGTCTGCGGATCATCGAAATAGCCAGCGAGCGAGAGATTCCGCGGGATTGCGACTTCTGGTACTGGACGCGCATCCAGAAGGAACGCTTCGCCTCGCTAGAAGAATATCAGGATGTCGTGAAGGATAAGTTCGTGGTCACGCCCCAACTGCTCGCCGAGTATGCCAGCAAAGACATGATCCTGATGGACCCCTTGCCGCGTGTGGGAACGATAGACCCGGCGGTAGACAGCGATGAGCGAGCCGTCTACCTGCGCTCACAGATTAGAAATGGCCTCTATACGCGCATGGCTCTGCTGGCCCTGCTGCTTGGAAGGGCATAAACTGTTGCTGCGAAAGCCTTACCCTGGAAAGCATAACTGAGGAAGAAGATACGAATGCGACACAACGTGATTGAGCATGATCTGAGAATTGCGTCTCGTAGTGAACAACAGCTTACATCGTCCATTGATAGCGAAGATACACCCCAGCGGGGAGCCTTGCTGCTCGAAGATGGGACGAGGTTTGAGGGAATATCGTTCGGCTACGTGGGAGCAACTGCTGGTGAGGTCGTCTTTAACACCGGCATGGTAGGCTATCCTGAAGCGCTGACCGACCCCTCCTACGCGGGTGAGATTTTGACGCTGACCTATCCCATCATCGGCAATTATGGCGTGCCGGATCGCACCTTCTGGGAACACGAGCGAATTCACGTGGCCGGGCTGATCGTCTCCAACTATATCGCCCAGCCCTCGCACGCACAGAGTACGATGACTTTGGGGACGTGGCTGCGGGAAGAACAGGTTCCGGCGCTGGAAATCAAAGATACGCGCCTGCTCACGCAGCATATCCGCGAGCGCGGTACTATGCTGGGCAAGATCGTATTTGACGCGGATATTCCCTTCTACGACCCCAATAGCAGCAACCTGGTTTCGCAGGTCTCGACCGGGCAGGTTTCCCGGCAAGGCAGTGGTGAAATCACCATCGCGCTCATCGACTGCGGAGCCAAGCACAATATCGCACGCAGCCTTGTGGTGAGGAACGTGCGCGTGATTATGGTACCCTGGGATTACGACCTGTTTTCGCCTACCAGCAGCTTCGCCTTCGATGGTATTGTGATCTCTAATGGCCCCGGCAATCCGAAGATGGTGGGGAAGACGATAGAAACCATTCGCATGGCGCTCAAGCGCGAGGTGCCGCTGTTCGGCATTTGCCTGGGGCATCAATTGCTGGCTCTAGCGGCGGGCGGCGATACTTATAAACTCAAATTCGGACATCGCAGTCAGAACCAGCCCTGCTTGCTGCATGGGACGCGACGCTGCTACATCACGACGCAGAATCATGGCTTCGCGGTTGGTGAGTTACCGCCGCAGTTCTCGCCCTGGTTCGTCAATGCCAATGATGGCAGCAACGAGGGGATGCGGCACGACTCCCTGCCATTCCTCTCAGTGCAGTTCCACCCAGAGGCGATGCCTGGGCCAGAGGATACTGGCTGGATCTTCGATTATTTTCTGGAGAGGGTGAGAGGTCGCCGTGAAAACGCCGCGTAAAGTGCTGGTACTGGGCGCGGGTGCGCTCAAAATTGGGCAGTCGGGCGAGTTCGATTATTCCGGTTCCCAGGCGCTCAAAGCCCTGCGCGAAGAGGGTATCAGCACCGTCTTAGTCAACCCGAATATCGCCACCATCCAGACCTCGCAGTCGCTGGCCGACGTGGTCTACTTCCTGCCAGTCACGCCCTTTTTCGTTGAGAAGATTATCGAGAAAGAGCGGCCAGATGGCATCCTGCTCTCCTTCGGTGGACAGACCGCGCTCAATTGCGGCATCGAACTGTTTCGCGATGGCGTGCTGGATCGCTACCAGGTGCGCATTCTGGGTACGCCCATCTCAGCCATCATGCTCACCGAAGACCGGCAGGCGTTCGCCCGCCACCTGCAAGCGCTAGATATTCCGACGCCACAAAGCCGCAGTGCGGAGAAACTTGAAGACGCTCTTGTAATTGGCAGGGAGATTGGCTTCCCAGTGATGGTGCGCGCCGGATTCGCGCTTGGTGGTCAGGGATCGGGCATCGCTCATAACGTCGTTGAGCTGGAGCGCATTGTGAGCGGTGCGCTGGCCTTCGCGCCACAGGTGCTGATCGAGCAATACCTGCACCACTATAAGGAGGTCGAGTACGAAGTGGTGCGCGATGCGGATGATAATTGCATCACCGTCTGCAATATGGAGAACATGGACCCACTTGGCATTCACACCGGTGAGTCCATCGTCATTGCCCCCAGCCAGACGCTCAACAACGAGGAATATCACATGCTGCGCACAGCGGCAACCACGATTGTGCGCAGTCTGGGCATCGTCGGTGAATGCAACGTGCAGTTTGCCCTTGACCCCGCAACCTCCGCTTACTACGTCATTGAGGTCAATGCCCGGCTCTCGCGCAGTTCGGCGCTGGCGAGCAAAGCGACTGGCTATTCCCTGGCCTATGTCGCGGCCAGACTGGCGCTCGGCTACAGCCTGACCGAGCTCACCAACGAGGTCACGGGTGTGACCCAGGCGTGTTTTGAGCCAAGCCTGGACTACGTGGTGGTGAAGATACCGCGCTGGGACCTTGAGAAATTCAAGGGCGTCGATGAAACCATCGGCACGGGCATGAAGTCGGTCGGCGAGGTGATGGGCATTGGCCGCACGTTCGAGGAAGCCTATCAAAAGGCCATTCGTATGCTGGACCAGGGCTTTGAAGGCGTGACCGACGAGAAAGCTTTTGATGACCAGGAGACCGTAGACGACGCACTGAACAGGTATCTCTATACTCCCACACCGAAACGCATGTTCGCGCTGGCAATGGCGATGCGCAACAACATCTCCGTCACACAAATCGCCAATATCACCGGCATCGACCCCTGGTTCTTGCAGCGCATCAAGCACATTGTCGACGTAGAACAGCAGCTTCAGGATAGTGAGGAGCTTTCCACTTCCCATCTGGTAATGCTCAAGCAGTTGGGCGTTTCTGACCGGCGCATCGGGGAACTGACCGGCAAGACAGAACTGGAAATACGAGAGTTACGCAAAGCGCTCGGCGTGCTGCCCTCCATCTTCCAGATCGACACGCTGGCGGCTGAGTTTCCCTCCGATACCAACTATCTCTATCTGACCTACAATGGGCAGCATCACGACGTAGCACCGCTTGGCAGCGAGGGGATTATCGTTCTGGGTTCTGGCTGCTATCGTATTGGGTCGTCAGTAGAGTTTGACTGGACAAGCGTCAGCGCGGTGGAAGCGTTGAAAAAGCATCGGAAACGCTCAGTCGTCATTAACTGCAATCCAGAGACCGTTTCGACCGATTACGATACGTCTGATCGGCTCTACTTTGAGGAACTGACGTTTGAGCGCATCGCGGACATCTATGAGTTTGAGTCGTCTTCCGGTGTGATCGTTTCGGTAGGAGGACAGACGCCGAATAACCGGGCGCAGGCGCTGCACAACTACGGCGTTCCCATCCTGGGAACATCAGTCGAGCACATTGATCAGGCCGAGGACCGGCACAAGTTCTCGCGGTTGCTCGACACGCTCGGCATTCGCCAGCCGGAATGGAATTCGTTTGTCGATCTCGCTGAACTGGCGCGTTTTGCTGACAGTGTGGGCTATCCCGTGCTGGTGCGGCCATCCTATGTGCTCTCTGGCAGTGCCATGAACATCTGCTATACACAGGAAGAACTGGAGCAGTGTGTCGGGGAAGCGGCTGCCGTTTCGCCTGAATATCCCGTCACCGTCTCCAAGTTCTTTGAAAAGGTCAAAGAGATCGAACTGGACGCGGTGGCGCAGCACGGGCAGATCAAAGCCTTTGTGATCTCGGAACATATCGAAAACGCCGGTGTCCATTCCGGCGATGC
>DASTKE010000216.1:0-4046 GCA_035716105.1 Ktedonobacteraceae bacterium
TGTTACATGCCGACCCGGTACTGTTATATGGCCTTGTGGCGGTGATTTTGTTGTTGGAAAGTTCAGGCGTGCCAATCGTCAACACGACGCTGTTGCTGTTTGTTGGCGCACTCGCCTCGATGGACCATCTCAATATCTGGCTGCTTAGCTTTGCCGCCATCACGGGTAGTGTCACAGGCGCATGCTCTGCCTACAAAATTGGAGAGGTAGGGGGGCGCAGCCTGCTTTTTCGCGTGTCCGCCTTCTTCCGTGTCGACCGTGAAAAGGTGTATATGACCGAGCGCTGGTTCCATAAGTCTGGCACGTGGATGATCTTCTTCTCGCGTATGACCCCCTATGTGCGCCCGTTCGCCTGCTTTCCTGCCGGTATCACACGTATGCCCTTCCCGCGTTTCTTCATCTCCGCCCTTGCTGGCTCCGTTATCTGGTGTCCCAGCATCCTGTTGATTGGTTGGACGCTTGGAAAGCGTTGGCGGCTGGCTCTCATTCTGGTGAAAGATTATACCCTGCCGACCATCGTCGCTTTTATTCTGCTTATCGCGCTCTATTGTTTCGTCACGACGCTGGGCAGACGCTTGCTCCAGGCAAAGCTGCAATCGACCCGGACGCGAGCATCAGCCGATCCTGAGACTACCGCGAGAAGTGGAGACCTGTTAGAGGTCTGATCAGATCCCGCGCTTTTCGGCAACATGAGTCATTCCCAATTTCTGAGCAAGCTGGAAAAGCCCGGACAGGCCACTCGCAAGGGGATGGCCCTACTATACCCGACGCGGCTCATAGAGTGCGTTATAGTAGGGCCATCCCCTTGCGGGTGGCCTGCTGGAATCTCCTATTCGGGAGATTCATGTTGCCCTTCTCTACAGCTTGACGAGTGTCAGGCCGAAGATATCGCCAGATGCGCCAATTTCTTCCAGCGCCCAATCGGGAATGGGATCATCAACGGAGATAATCATCAGCGCGCTTTCCTGCGGTTGCTGAGGGTTGTGCGGACGCGGTGTGCGCACGATAGGCCCGACATCCATGTGGCGAATATTGACGCTTGCTTTGCCCAGCACCGTGCCGACGCGCCCAATCATGCCCGGTTGGTCGGGATTGCGACAGAACAGAATGTAGCCTTCGGGAACGAACTCTGTCCAGTAGCGCCCGACACAGACAACTCGCGGCTCTCCATGCATCACTGTGCCACTGAGCACCTCCACGCGCTCATCGCCAGAGCCGGGCTTACCAGCGAAGGACGAGGCATAGCCGTTAGCGCTCAACAGACGCAGCGTGACCAGATTGGCGAACTCAGTTGAGACCGGACTTTTTTGCTCGACAATCTCTAATCCCCACTGCTTTGCCAGCACCTGAGCATTGATCATGTTCACATGAGCATCGGAGACCGATTCGAGCAGGCCGCGAATAAGTGCTGCCTGCAAAGGACGCAGGTCGTAGCTGGCGATCTCACCACTGCACGTCAACTCGATTTTGTGCAGCGGTCCCGGCTGCAACTGCGTGTAGAGTCGTCCCATCTGTTCAACCAGGCGCATATAGGGTGTGAGCACTTTCAGCGTTTCCGGCAGGATGAGCGGGGCGTTGACTGCCGCACGTGGGAAGCCGCCGCGCAGCACTGAAACGACCTGCTCGGCCACGTCGGTTGCCACACCCACCTGCGCTTCTTCCGTCGAGGCTCCCAGGTGCGGTGTTGCGATCACATGCTCGTGCGCCAACAATTGTTTCAGTGTCGCGTTGTCGCGCACCGGCTCCTGGCTGAAGACATCCAGCGCTGCCCCGGCCAGCCGGTTCTCGTTGAGCGCGTTCAGCAGCGCCTCTTCGTCGATCAAGCCGCCGCGTGCGCAGTTAATCAGCCGCGCATGTGGTTTGAGCAGGTTGAGTTCGTGCGGACCAATCAGGCCGCGAGTGCCGTTCGGGCCGCTCGTGAGCGAGGTATGCAGGGTGATAAAATCAGCTTGCTTCAGCACCTCTTCCAATTCGAGCATCGTCACGTTGAGCTTCCGTGCCTGCTCAGGAGAGACATAGGGATCGTAGGCAATAATCTGCATATCCAATCCCTGGGCGCGCCGTGCCACCTCGCTGCCCACTTTGCCCAGGCCGATAATGCCGAGCACCTTGTTGCGCACCTCCACGCCCAGAAACTTGCTCTTTTCCCACTTGCCCGCCTTCATGCTGCTGTTCGCCGCCGGAATGTGGCGGGCAAGCGCCATCAGCATGGCGATGGTGTCCTCAGCCGCCGCGATGATGTTGCCGGTCGGAGAATTGACCACCATGATACCGCGCTGTGTAGCTGCTGTGGTGTCTATGTTGTCAACGCCGACGCCTGCACGCCCCACGATCTTCAGGTTTGTCGCCGCCACCAGGATATCGGCTGTGACCTGCGTCTCGCTGCGCACAATGAGCGCGTGGTAGTTGCCGATGATGGCCTTCAGTTGCTCCGGTGAAAGGCCGGGGCGCTGGTCGATCTGCGCCTCCGGCAGTTCGGCGCGCAGGAAATTGATGCCTTCCTGCGCGATGCGGTCGGTAATCAAAATGCGAACAGGTTCCGGCTGTTTTATCTGTTCAGCCTGACTGGTCTGTGCTATTTCCTCCATATCCATCATTCCTCCCTAGCCCTGGAAACCAGCCTCGTGCAGGCGCGTTTCCAGCCTGTCCATCGCCTCTACCAGGTCGGCCTCCTCGAAGAAACCAAGGTGGCCCACGCGGATAATTTTGCCATCCAGGTGTTCCTGTCCGCCCGCGAAGACGACCTTGTCCTGCTCGCGCAGAGTTTTCAGTAGCGCCTTTGCATTGATGCCTTCGGGTACGAGGATGGCTGTTACCGTATTGGAGGCGTAGGGGTGGTTGGCGAGCAGTTGCAGGCCCATCTCTCTGGCACGCCAGCGCACGTAGTTGCCGATGCGCTGGTGCCGCTCGAAGATGGCATCGCGGCCCTCACCCAGCATCTTTTCCAGCGCCAGATCGAGCGCGTAGAAGATCGAAACAGGCGGCGTGGTCGGATGTTGCCCAATTTCGAGCTTCTTGCGTGCGCTGGCCCAGTCAAAGTAGAAACGCGGCAATTTTGCTGTCTTGTTCGCTTCCCAGGCGCGTGGGTTGGCCGCCAGCATCATCAGTCCGGGGGGAGTCATCCAGCCCTTCTGCGAGCCGGTAAAGACCACATCGATATCCCACTTATCCATTTCGAGCGGCACACAGCCGAGCGAGCTGACGGCATCAACGGCGATGAGCGCGTCAGGGCTGAGGCGGCGAATAAGCGCGGTCAACGTCTCAACGTCGTTGGTGACGCCGGTCGAGGTCTCGTTGTGCGTCATCAGCACGCCGCGATAGGGGGCGATGTTTTTCAGGCGCTCTTCCACGATGGCAGGGTCAGCAGCCTGTCCCCAGGGAAACTCAATGCGTGTCACGTTCAGCCCATAGGCATCAGCGATTTTTGCCAGCCGGTTGCCAAAGGAACCGATGGAAATCACCACAACGTGCTCGCCCGGTGAGAAGAGGTTCACAATCGTCGATTCCTGACCGGCGGTGCCGGAAGCTGGATAGGTCAGGACGGGAGCAGCGGTCTGGAAAAAGTATTGCAGTCGTGCGGTGACACGACGTAAAATGGCGGCAAATTCTGGTCCGCGATGGTTAATCATCGGCCTTGCCATCTCGGCTAAGATATCTTGCGGGACGGTCGTCGGGCCGGGAATGCGCAGGTTCTGTACGGGAATAGGGGCGCGTGGTTCCACCTGTGGAACGGGTATCGATTGCTTTTCCTGAGTCGTCATAAGCTCTTCATCTCCATCTGTCTACACTGTATTCTCTGATGTGAAAAAAGCCCCATTGCAACAAGAAGGTGCGGCGGACAATGCCTTTGTTATCCGCCGCACTGCTTGATAACGTATGTCCTCAGTATAGCACAGCGAAATGCGATGTCAAACAGCGTGGTGTGTTTATCTGAGCCACTCAGAGGAGTTGCTGTGGCGTGTTTCACGCTCTACGTTCAGGCGTCATGCTACCTGCATGTACAAGTCTTGTGAGGAGTTGCTGTGGCGTGTTTTGCAGACGAAGTC
>DASTKE010000217.1:0-5637 GCA_035716105.1 Ktedonobacteraceae bacterium
CGTTGCAAGCCAGCAAGCCAGGCCCCACGCACGCATCCTGGCGTTCGGTCATTATCAAATTCGGGATAGCAAGGGCGTCTATTATAACGTCTATCACCGTGACGTAGAAGAACACCAGATTTTTGAGTGCGAGTGCCCTCAATACCAGCAGCAAGCGATCTGCCCTCATTCCCTCACTGCCGCAGCATTGCATAGTGTTGCGGATACCCCGCAACACTGATCCCTCATCTTTCTGGAGACGAGGGCGCTTTGCGCTGCAAGAGTTCTTCTTCTATCTGCCACAAAGCATGTTGTTCTGCAACATTGTAGCCTATCGAGCGTTGGTCAGCCGTTGCCTTTTGCAACAGCGCCCGAATGCGTTGTTGCAAAGAAGAGAAGTACGATTGCTGTATCTGAAACGAGGGCATAACCTGGAGCTCAATACGCTCTGATTCGTAGAAATCCTCTGGACGAAAGGCCAGTATGAGCAACTGTGTATAGCTTTCGATAAGATCAAGCAGGGCAGATTGGCGAAAATAGTCAGGCTGGGTGCTGACGACAAGGAAGCAGCCCGCCCGGCGACTTAGATACCAGATAGGGGATGCAACAGCGCTCATGGTATGTTCTGGCAACTGGTTCGGGAGTCGAGGCGCTTCGTTGATATTCATGATCGTCTGCTGATGGCCTGTGGAGAGGGCGTATCCAACCAGCGACTCTGCACCAAAGAACCCTCCCCAATGTTCCCCTTCTTCGCTCCAAGGGGGAGTTCCAAGCGCTAAACGCTCACGGAGACAGCGAACTGTGTTCCCATAGGCCGGGGCCATGCATTGCATAATACTCAGTTGCAGGCCAGCATGATCCGGGTCGAGCTGCTCGAGCGCACCACGCAAAACCGCAGTGCCGATGGACCAGAAGCGTTGTGCATCGGGAATGGTGCTATTGAGATGGAAGATGTGGTTGTAGAGCGTGACTGAGAGGCCTATAGGCGATACGTTGGCAGGCGGTGTGGAGGAAAACTCCTCGAATGCCTCAGTGATTAAAGGAAGGAAGCTTGCACGATAGTGAGGGACGGCATCGAGCAAACGTTGCAGGCTCTTCGGATGGGGGCTTGCCTCGCCACGCGCCCAACGCACCAAAGTGATCGGATTGACACCTAGCGCGTTAGCAATGCGTTGCTTTTCTAGAGGATCCTCGATAATCCTTGCGAGCAGGTCACGCCACGTTGGTAATGTTTCCATATCGGTTCACTCACTGCTGTACTAACTTTCGGAAAAATAGGATTGGCGTTTTTTATGGTAGCATCAATGAATGCTAGCTGTCAAGCCTTTCTCACACTTGATCAGATGAGAAAAAAGCTTGACGTAAAACCTCTGCTTCGATTATACTGACGATGTTCAGTTGTACTGGTTACTATTGATATTGAGAAGAAACTCAGTTTGAGGGAAAAGGCAAGATCATGCCAGAACCGCAATCATGGCGGACGGTGTTAGGAACTTTCATTAAGGAGCCTCAACAGAGGCAAAAGATTGCTTCTGAACTTGGCGTTGATCCGATTACTTTGACACGTTGGGTGGAAAAGAAATCAAACCCTCGTTTGGAGAGTTTACGCCGTTTGTTGAGCATTCTCCCGCAGCAGCGCGCGCTCCTCCTCCCGTTGATCGGGCAAGAATTTCCTGAAATCTCCTCTGAGGTCTCAGAAGGAGATGCGTTGTCAGAGGCGGTCCCGCCTGCTTTCTATCAGGAGGTATTGAGCAGGCTCTCCTCTCTTCCACAGAACAAGGTGGTCTGGCCCACCTGTCAGCTCATTCTTCACCAGGCGTTCGAGCACCTTGACCCGCAGCACCGCAGTGTCGCGGTTTTTATAACACAATGCATCCCTCCCGCAGCCGGAAACAAAGTTCGCAGCCTGCGCTCAGTGATGGGAGTAGGTGTCTCGCCCTGGGGTGGAAACGTGGAACAGCAGACCATTTTGCTGGGAGCTGAGACGGTACCAGGACGAGTCGTTTCTTCAGGTCAATCTAAAATCGTTCAGAGCTACCAGCATCCGAGGCAGACTGGACCCGAGAACATAGCAGGGATAGCAAGTAGTTGCACCTATCCTCTTCTGCGTGCAAATCACGTCCTGGGGACATTTGGTGCCATGAGCACGTTGCCTGACTATTTTCCTCCATCCCGGCAGAAGCTCGTTGAACAATACACCGAGCTTGTCTCGGCAGTATTCCCATTCAATGCATTTTACGCCTTAGAGAATATTGAACTTGGGATCATGCCTTCTCCAGTTGTCCAGTTGCCGTATCTCATGACCTTTCAAACCCGTGTTCGCCAGGTCATGACGGAAGCGATGAAGAGAAAAGAACCCATGACCCATCTCCAGGCAGAGCAACTCGTTTGGCAACAATTAGAAGACGAACTGTTACGCATGGCACTCCTGAAGAATTGAGAAGAAGCTGCCAATTGTTCTTGCGAAAGGAAGACGCAGGATTGCTGTGCTCCCTATTTTCCCACCACCTGTCGCAACTGCTTCACCACCTGCTCTAACTGGGACGCAGTATCGGTAGCGGAGGTCGTTTAGACTCATCCATTGAAGAGTTTTTCAACAGGCTGTTTTATTTTACGACTGGCATTGCTGGCAGCGGAAGGTGCCAGCAATGGATACCAGTTGGATGTGGTCGTTCGAGTCGACGAAGAGCACGACGACGGCCTTGTTGATCGGGTTGCCATCGGGGCCGAGGGCAATCTGACCGCTGACGCCCTGGAAAGCGTTGGTGCCATTGAGCTTGCTTAAGGCTTGTTGCAGGTTGTCTGGCGTCATCGTCGTTTTGCCACCGCTCAGGGCCATCTTGCTGGCATTTAATATCGCCAGCATCCCATCATAGGAGAGGATGGCGTCGTTATCGGCACGGCTGTAGCCATACGGTTGATTGCTATGCGCTTTGTTCGGGTCGTAGGCATTGGCGTAATCGCTGAAGAATGCTGGCTGCTGCGAGGCCAGACCCTGCGCGGCCCACTCGTCGGGGTAGGCAAAGGCGGTGAAGTTCAGGCGACCGAAGCCCGAACGAGCACTGGTTGGGTAGCCTCCCAGTTCGTAGAGTCCATCTCCACCCATCACCTTCAGATTGGCGAACTGTCCCGAAGTCGGCAGGTCCGTCAGCAGCACGCTGACATCGGTGGCGTAGCCGGCAAAGTAGATCAAGTCGGGATTGTGTTTCAGCGCATCCTGTAAGGCGCTCGACACAGTTCCCGCGTTCCCCTCTGTATAGTGTTCAGTCACGGCGATAGTGTTGCCATCAGCGGTGAACTTCGAGGAGAAGCCGTTTGCCAGGCTCTGGCTGTACGGGTCGCTGGTGTCCACGAAGACCGCGACATTGCGTGCGTGCAGCTTCTGCTCGACATACGTCACTCCCGCCTGCGCCTGCGCTTTGTCGGCTGGTGCCACGCGGAAGAAGTACGGCGATATACCCGTCAACTGATCGCTGGAAGCGGTCTGCGAGACCATCGGAATGTGCGCCCTTGCCAGTACACTGACTGCGTTGAGCGTGCGCGAACTGAAGGGCCAACCCATTACGCCAGCGAAGGTCTTATCCGATTGCGCCAACTGCACAATCTGATTAGCCACCGTTGTTGCATAGGACGAATCGTTGCCGGAGTTGGCGATCAGCAGTCGCACCTTCACATTACCCAACTTTGCGCCGCCGTTGAATTCCGATTGCGCGATATACGCTCCTTGCAGATTGTCGCGGCCAACGCCGTTGTTGCTGCCCGTCGCCATCGTCGCGACGACAAAGGTGACGTAGGGACTGCCTGAAGCCAGCACTTTCTGGTCTTCCAGGTAGATGTGCGCCTCGGCATCGTTGGTATCCGTCGTAATCGCCTGGTTCAGGAGCGCGATGGCTCCGCTCGTATCGCCCGCTTTGATTCTGGCAGCGGCCTGCGTCTTGAGTTCTCCATCCGAACGGGGGACACTGCTATCAAAGGCAAAGGTGCCGTCGCTGATGCCGATGTACTCGCCGTCCGGCGCTTTGGTGACGCCAATGCCGTTGCTCGTCGTGGCAGGTGTTACTCCTGGTGTGCTGCCGCCTGTTGCTGTGCCATTCAGGTTACGGATGTAGGGCAGGGCAAAGTAGAGTGCGCCGAAAATCAGCAGCAGGATGATGATCAACAGCAGAAAATTGCGTCCGACGTTGCTGCGCCGCTGCTGTGGCTGTGGTGGTTGGCCCATGCCGCCAGGAGTATAGGGTGTACCATACCCACCTCCAACAGGTATTGGAGGCGGAGGCGGTGGAATATTGGCGGGTTGCTGCTGAGGGCGCTGCTGTGGTGGCCTCTGCTGTTGCGCCTGCGATGAGCGTATCGTGGGCTGGTTCTGCCCCGTGCTGGCAATCGTAGGCGCGCCTGAACTGGCCGCGTTGATGGGACCGGACGTTCCCAGGGTATAGCTGCTGGTATTGCCGGAGATGCCGAATTTGTTCAGCAAGATATTGTCGACATCCTGCTTCATAGCAGCCGCGCTCTGGTAGCGCTGGTTGATATCGTTGGTCACGGCCTTTTTCAGCATCTGCTCTGTCTCCGGCGAAAGCTGCGGATTCAGTGTGCGCGCCGGAGGATAGCTAAACGGTGGGTGGTTGCGCGGATCGCGGTTCGTCAGGACATGATGCAGCGTCGCCGCCAGGGCGTAGAGGTCGGAACGCGGGTCGGCGTTGCCCTGGTATTGTTCGGGCGGCGCGTAGCCGGGCGTTCCCAGCGCCGAGGTCTGCTTGCGCCGGGCGTTGCGCGTCTCGTCTGCGCGAGCGATACCAAAGTCCACCAGGTGCGCTCGTTTATCTTTATTGCCAATAATGATATTGGCCGGTTTGATGTCGCGATGCACAATCGGTGGCGTTTCGTGCGACAGGTAGTCGAGGATGTCGAGCACCTCGGAGGCGTAACCGAGAGCCTCACGCTCCTTCATCGGCTGGTTGAGCCGATCCATGCGCTCTTCCAGATTCTCACCCTCCACGTACTCCTGCACCATGAAGTAGCGCGAGCCTTCCTGGAAATGGTCGGTCACGTTGGGAATGAGCGGGTGATCGAGGTGTGCCAGCGTCGCCACCTCGCGTTTAAAGTTTCGCACATCATCCTGGAGCTGTGCCGGGTCGGTATTGTCGGAGATCAACTCTTTGATGACCACCGGCTTGCTATCCAGGCGTAAATCGGTTGCCAGCAAGGCAGCGCCCATACCACCCTGACCAAGCACGCGCTTGATCACGTACCGTCCGCCCTGTAAACGCGATCCAGGGGTGAGCGAGCGGGAATTGCCGCCTGTGCGTGTTCCCCCGGTTGTCGATGCAGCAGGCGTAGCCGGTATGGTTCCAGAGGTTGCCGCCTGATTGAGAGCCATACCACAGTTGCTACAAAAGCTTACACCGTCGCGATTTTCTGTATGACAATTTGGACATTCCATAATGTTGCCTGCCTTCTCCAGACCCAGACCCTGCTTTCTTTCGCTTCCGTTCGCGTTTGCTGGCCTGGCCTACCTGATCTCAGCAGATTATACTTTGTTTCTTGCTCAGCGTCGAGACCCAGATTCTTCATCCTTCGAGGTGAAACCGGCTGTCGTAGGGGCGATGCCTTGTGCTCGCCCGTGGCTCACAGAGGTCAGCCTACACGGGCGAGCACAAG
>DASTKE010000218.1:0-6174 GCA_035716105.1 Ktedonobacteraceae bacterium
CTTGTGCTCGCCCGCGTCTCCTGAAGCAACGGCGGGCGAGCACAAGGCATCGCCCCTACAACATAGGCAGCCTGCGGTGGGAGCGCAAAACGAGACCGGGCCATCAACGAGTATACAGACTCCACCTGGTAGCCAGCAAAGTGGCATTCTTGCCAGCGTGCGTGCGTGGTGGTCTGGCTTCTATGCCAGCCCGTACCGCCGGAGTTTGCTGCTACTCCTCTGCTGGCAGCTTCTCCCGCTGCTGATTCTCACCCGCCACTCGATTGATCTGCATACACAGTACTTCCTGCTCTTTTTGCCCGGCCCATATATCTTCGTTGGCCTCATTATCGCCAAGATCGGTGAATTGCTCCAGCATTACCAGCGTTCTCTTCCGCTTTTGCAGTGGGCGCTCTATGCCCTGTATCTGGGCATGGCCCTGGTCATTGTCGCGCAGTTCGTACTCAGTGCGGCGGGTCTGGTTGACCAGGTTGAGGGCTATTACAATGATCGCAGTTTCCAGCCCTATCCCTACCACAATGACCTTCGCTCGCTGCAAACCGCGCTGAGCGATGCTGATACCCTTGCTCAGCAGCGTCATCTCAGCAAGGTCTATGTCACTATGGATAGTGCCACACAAACCGCGCTTGGCTTCCTGACGGAGCAGATGCATACTCCCACTACGCTGTTTGATGCCGGGAGATGTCTGTTGCTTCCCGGTCCGACCGCTGGCCCGGCTGTTCTGCTGGTTGGCCCATACGATACCCTGACCAACACCCTGATCAGCCAGTTCGCGCACGCCACGCTCATCGAGCAATCGCCGCGTCCTGGTGGCGCTCCATTCAAGCTCTATATCGTCGATCCCGCCAGTGCTACAGCGTCATCGAGTGCCGCTCAACCCCGGTTCGGCCATGATATCCAACTGTTGAACGTGCAGGCGCGCCACCTTGCCGTCAACAACGCTCTCTGGCTAATTGCGCGCTGGAGCCTGCTGCACTCCGTACCCTCCGCGCCGCGCACGACCTACAGCTATAGCATCAACGTTTCGCCTGCTGGCAGTACCACTTCCATGCACAGTACCTGCATCCTTGGCTCCCTGCAAGCGGGAGGTCAGGTACTGAGCGCGCTGTCCTTACCCCAGGGCAGCACCACACCGACCTCCGTGGGCGTCTCCGTGCAATCGTTCACCACCACACCCTACAACCCTGCGTACGGCCCACTGCATCTTGAGACGTACATCAGTCACTACTCCCCGTCTGTAATGTTACCGGTGGCGAATGGCAAAACAAGTATCACCGTTCCTGTTTCGGGCTGATCTCCTACCACCCAACTTTCGTATCTTGCTAGCGTAATTATAATGAGACTGCTAAAATATAGGTAAGCAGTATCCAAACAGGAGGGCGCAAAAATGCGCATGATGAAACTAAAACCGAAGGGACCACTCATTCCGCGCTGGAATATGCCCTCCGATCCCGTCAAAGCTGTGTTCTGGTTTATGCACTGGCTGCTGCGAGTTCTTGTGCGCTTTTTCTGGCTGCTCATCCTCGCCGGTGTTATCTACGAAAGCATCTTGAATGGCGTTGTTGGCGGCATTGTGACGCTGCTGGTTGGCCTCGGCCTGTGGGTTGGCTTCGGAGTGCTGCTATTCATCGTGAACGTCACGACCAGCATCTCGCAGACCGTCTCCGAAATTGGCCGGGGGCAGCGTGACTTCCGCGACTTTACCGTGCGCTCACCCTTTGCTGATACCTACAAAGACGACCTGGAAAGCCACGTCGTAGAAGGCACCGTGACTGACCTCGAAGAAGAGCGCCGCAAACGACGACGCGAGCAATGAACTTCTCCTTTTTCAAGGAAGGGCGGAGGCAAGCTCACGCCCTTCCTTGAACCAAAGACTGCTACAACATTATTCTCGCGCATAGACGCTATTGCTTGCCTCCCAGCGTCGCCATGCCTCATCCTGCGGGTCGGGAACGTAGGAGAGCATCAACCGAGCCGTTCCCTCGATACAGTACTGGCCGAGCGCGGCAGGTAGCACCATTGTCTGGCCCTGTGAAAGCAGCTCGGAATGCTCCAAAGCAGTGCCGTAGTACACCTGGACTTCGGCCCCCAATGAGGTGAGGATGACGCAACTGTCTGTTGTCTTGCTCTTCATATAGCCACGAGAATTATTATTGTGTTTGAAGAGCAGTTCGCGGGTGACGAAATAGGGGCAGGCGACCAGGCAGCGCTCTTCATAGCCCGGTCCTCCGTCGAGTGCAACGGGGGTGACTTTGATAGCTGGTGAAGCAGTATAGTGGGTGACATCCAGGGAGCGTTCTATGTGCAGTTCGCGGGGCTGTCCTTTGTCGGTGAGGCGACCATAGTCGTACATGCGGTAGGTCAGGTCGGAATACTCCTGCAATTCGTAAAGTAAGACGCCGCTGCCGATGGCGTGTACCGTCCCGGCTGGCACAAAGATCACATCCCCGGCCTGCACGCTCTCTTCGTGCAGCAGCGACTCCAATGTGACGTTGGAAATCGCTTGCCGGACTGCTTCTCGTGAGGTGGGCGCTTTGAAGCCGTGAACAATTGTGGCACCGGGTTCAGCCGCGAGGATGTACCAGAACTCGGTCTTGCCCAGTTTTCCGTGTTCGTGCTGCGCCGCGTAAGCGTCATTGGGATGTACTTGCACCGATAGTTTCGCGTTGGCGTCGATGAACTTGGCAAGCAGGGGGAAGCGCGGACCAAATATACGCATTGATTGCTCACCAAAGAGGGCTATGCCCCATGTCTGGGACACTTCCGCCAGCGTTTTCCCCGCCAGCGGCCCATTCTGAACGACGGTACTTACCTCCGTCTCCCATGCTTCTCCAAGAGCGATGTCGTTGGATGGAAGCAGCTTCCATCCCTCACGCGCCAGCCGTTGCCCACCCCAGATAGTTTCGTGTAATGAGGCTTCTAAACGAATAGGGTACAAAAAATCCACGCAACACACCTGACCATTCCCAAACGCGCTGTATGCCATATCTTTCATTGCGTTCCAGGCACACACGGTTATTTTTTTGTATCGTCAGCGACCAGCAATGCTCCCTCGATCTGCTTGCGCAATCGATCACGCATCAAGATACCCTTGATGCGATGAATCTCGACTCCCCGATTGAAGAAGATGATCGTAGGGATGCCATCGATGTTCCACTGCCGTACCAGATCGCCGTTCTTATCGATATCTAGTCTGGCAAAGGAGACACGCCCTTGATAATCTCGACTGACCGCTTTAAATTCCGGTTCCTGTATCTGACATGCCGGGCTTTGATCTGAAGTGAAGTTCACAATCACCATCTGCTCTGCATCCAGAACCTTCTCAGCGAAATTCTGGCTCGTTACCTCGTTGTAGCTATCTACCATACTATCCTCGTATTCCTGTTTTATCAAAGCTGATATGTTTTTCCAAAAGGGTATCACCGAGAATGCGACCTGTCAAGGGAAAGAATAACCCATCGATATGCAACACATAGCGCTCGTGAGAAGAGCGCTATGTGTTGCATATCGATGGGTTTACGAGGTCAATACTGCCTCGGCGTCTTCGATGAGATAGCGGTAGCCCTGCTCGGTCAGGAACAACTGGCGGTTGGCCGAAAATTCCTGGTCGCGAGTATCGCGGGTCACGATCGAGTAGAAGTAGGCCAGGCTGCCATCGCTTTTGGGTCGCAGGATACGTCCCAGGCGCTGTGCCTCTTCCTGGCGCGAGCCAAACGTTCCCGAAACCTGGATTGCCACGTTGGCATCCGGCAGGTCAATGGCGAAGTTCGCCACTTTACTGACCACCAGCCGTTTGATCTCGCCCCGCCGGAACTGCTCGTAGAGTTTCTCGCGCTGTAAGTTCGATGTTTTTCCGGTCAGCAGCGGCGCGTCCAGTTCTTCGGCCAGCGTTTTCAACTGGTCGATATACTGACCGATAACCAGTACCTGGTCGTCGCGGTGGCGTTCGACCAGGTGGCGCGTCACCTCTAGCTTGGCAGGGCATTCGGCGGCGAGGCGGTACTTCTCTTTCTGCTCCGCGATGGCGTAATTGAGTTGTTCGTCCTCGGTCATACCGACGCGGATCTCGTGGCACTCGGCGGTGGCGATCCAGCCCTGTTTCTCCAATTCGCGCCAGGGGACATCATATTTCTTCGGCCCGATGAGGCTAAAGACATCGGCCTCGCGTCCATCCTCGCGCACCAGCGTGGCGGTCAGGCCGAGCCGCCGCCGGGCTTGAATCTCCGCTGTGATGCGGAAGACGGGCGCGGGCAGCAAATGCACCTCGTCGTAGATAATCAGGCCCCAGTCGTAGCTGGTGAAGAGCGAGAAGTGCGGGAAATCCTCCTCAGATATCTGCTTCTCGCCGTTTTTGGAAGGGGCGCGGTAGGTGAGAATCTGGTAGGTGCTGACGGTAATCGGGCAGATTTCCTTGCGGTCGCCCGTGTATTCGCCGACCATCTCTGGCGGGATATCGGTCTTATCCAGAATTTCCTGAATCCACTGGCGCACAGCTATCGTATTGGGCGTGAGGATCAGCGTGGCGCGCTGGATATCGGACATGGTTGATAGTCCGACGATGGTTTTGCCAGCGCCGCAGGGCAGGACGACGACGCCACTGCCCCCGCTTGGCGCACCTCCCGCGTAGAAGGCGGCAGAGGCGGCGGTTTGATAGGCGCGTGGCTGGAAGTCCGCTCCCTGTTTCGTGTTTGCGAGCAGTTTGAGCGGAAGTGGTGAGCCATCGGTGTAACCTGCCAGGTCTTCGGCGGGAAAGCCGATGTGGATCAGCGCCTGCTTGATATGGCCACGCCGCGAGGCATCTACCTGGATGGTGTGGCTGTTCAACTGGCGCAGCAGGTAGGGCTGGGTGCGCTTGTGGCGCAGGATTTCGGCCATCAACGCGGCATCGCTGGAGGTCAGCAGCAGCGCATCGCCCTCGCGAATCAGCTTGACGCGCCCGTAGCGGCTCATATATTCGCGGATGTCGACGACAATGTTGCTGGGGATATCATATTTGCTGTAGCGTACCAGCAGTTCGAGCACCGCACTGGCGTCCATGCCACCGGCGGCAGCGTTCCAGAGCGAGAGCGGCGAGAGACGATAGGTATGAATATGTTCTGGCGATTTCTCTAGCTCGGCAAACTGGGCCAGGGCATCTCTGGCTTCGGCATGGAGGGGATGATCTACCTCTAACAGAACGGTGCGATCACTTTGAACAATCAATGGATTTCCTGGGTTCATGCTTATACTCCGGGCATCTCTGCCCACCTTTTCAGATATTTCATAATGGCGCTGCCAGCTTCCTCTTCATAGCCGCGCATCAGGTGGCGAGCGCCGGTAATCACGTTCAGGCCCCTGGGGCCTTTTTGCTGCTCGACAAACGGTTCGAGCTTAAAGCGCGGGCAGACCTCGTCAAATTCGCCCGTGACGAATAACTTGGGACGTTCAAAGGCGCGAGGGAAGCCATTGGCGGCACGGTACAGCGGCAAACTGATCGCGATGATGGTCCGAATGCGCGGATCAAATGGCGCGTATTGCAGGGTGATATAGGCTCCGAAGGCGTGTCCGATCACGCAGACCTTCTCCGGATTCACTCCTGGCAGGGTCAGCCCAAATTCTACTGCTCCGGCCAGGTCGAGCGCCTCCAGGCGTCCATCCGTTTGCTGTCCCTGGCTCTTGCCAACACCACGAAAGTTGAAACGCAGCCCAAGCATATCAGCCTTCGCCACGGTGCGAGCGAGGGCTACCGTCAATGTATCCTGCATATCGCTGCTCGCAGGCTGCGGATGGCAAAAAACGATCAACGGAGCCGGTTTCTGTTTGTTCACCGGTTCGTGTACGACCCCCTCTAACAGAAATGAGGGTTGTCCGCGACTATGAAATGCAACGCTTCGCTCTGTCTGTATCGATGATGAGGTCATCAGCTTTCTCTCTATTCGCCTCTCAACTCACGCATTTCATCTTAACTCACTCTCGTTCATCAGTCAACACCCGCACCGGGAGGGGCGCAATTCATAGAACATGTAGAGGCGCGATTATGAAGATGAACAAAATCATGCGGATACCAATCCCGTAGGCGCCGATTTATCGAGCGCATCGCCGATTTATCGGCCCGCGTCCCAGGCCGATAAATCGGCGCCTACGGGATTGGTATCCGCATGATTTTGTTCATCTTCATAATCGCGCCTCTACATG
>DASTKE010000219.1:0-2641 GCA_035716105.1 Ktedonobacteraceae bacterium
GATTGCCATTTTTCCGGGAAAGGGAGGAGCGCAATTCACTACCCCAGGAACCAAATTACCGGCGGGCAACAGCCTGACATGGGTCAACAAGACCGGGCAGCCGCAGACGCTGATTACCGATAGCAACAGCAAAAATATCAGCATTGCTTCTGGCGAAACGGCGACTATTTCCTTCCCGGATGGCGGGAGAAGCTACATGTGGCACCTGGAATCCAATCCCCAGGCAAGCGTCACCGTCTACGTCGGGGCAAAGGGTTGATACCGTAGGGGCGATGCCTTGTGCTCGCCCGCCGTTCCCGTGATGGTTTACGTTGCTCCGGCACGGGCGAGCACAAGGCATCGCCCCTACGGATTCCCCAAAGAGACGTAGCCGGGGGCAAGCAGAAATGGCAGTACGATGTTGGAGTTTTAGCACAAGATGAGCCAGCAGGGGCCACAAGGCAGAAAAAGCCAACAGAGCCAGCAGGGGCAATGGAGACATGCCAGCCTCAACGACTCGCCCATTGCCGCCCTCTATGAGCGGGAGGCGCTGGCGATCTTTGCCTACATTCTGCGCCGCGTCCCCTTGCGAGAGGACGCAGAAGACCTGCTGTTCGAGGTTTTCCTGGCCGCGCTTGAGCACGAGGGCATCGCGGAGCTACCCGCGGAGAATCAGCGGGCATGGCTGTTGCGCGTCGCCCACAACAAAATAGTGGATCATCATCGCTATACCGCTCGTCGTCTCTCAGTGCCACTGGAAGACGTGACGGAGCCGCTCTATGACGCGCAGGACAGGGAGCCGGAGATGGTCTACTTGCAGCACGAAGAATACGCGCTGCTGCGCACGAATCTGGCGCGGCTCCCGGCCCTGCAACAGGAAATCGTCCATTTACGCTTCAGCCTGGGATTGCCTCATACAGAGATAGCCAGCAGGCTCAACAAGCGAGAGGGAGCCATCCGAGTCCTGCTCTCTCGCTCCCTCCACTTCTTACGCACGCTCTACCAACGCCAGCAGGGAGGAGATATTATCGATGAGTAATGCTGATAGACCCCATGAGCCATTGATCCCTGAAACGGGCGATATGCAGGATGAACAGGGCAGTCAGGTACAGCGTGGTCTCTGGAAACGTGCCTCTCGCGGCAGATTCGTCTATAGCCAGGAGAAGGTTGATAAGGCGGATATTCGTTCGTTAGACCGGGTATGGGGACGCCTGGAAGAGCACGTGACGCGCAATAACACGGCATACGAGGACAACAAAAATATTCCTGCTCTTTCCGGCACGCGACCAACGATATCTAGTTTTGAAACAAAGCAAGGTTATTCTGCTCAGCATACACGCCAGGCATTCCAACACCGGCTTGGGAACGTCGCGGCACTCTTTTTTGTAATCGTGCTGGTGGGAAGTTTGCTGCTGGTCTTGCAGGTCGTGCAACATGCAAACACAACCACCGGCGCACACAGCAACATGCAGGCAACTCCGGCTTCACCCAAAATAACTATTCGGGATAAACAGGCTATCGGCATTATCACTGAGAAAAATGGCGCGGCCCAGTTTAGCTCTGCTAAAGCCGTCTTGCCAGTAGAAGGAGCGGTAATCTGGCAAAACCAGACCTCCATACCACAGGTGGTGCTCAGTGAGAACAGTAGTCAGGGCATCAAACTCATTCCGAAGGAATCCAAAGCGGTTATCTTCTATCAGGCAGGCACCTGTCTTTTCCATCTACAATCCAATCCGACCGTCATCGTCGCTATTATCGTAGGCAAAAATGCTCCGTCTTCAGACACCAGCACATGCGCCTTCCACGTTGAAAACGTCGCCGGTTGATCCGGGAACTGCTTCCAGACAAAATCCTCCTGTTCACCTTTCCCAACAGATGATGCGTGTAAAGCGTAGAGTATGTTGGGAAAACGAAACGCAAGAGAAGACAGTAGCCTCGCGGAGGTTCTCACATAACGACTTTCAGGAGGATTTTTTATGCCAGCTCCCAATGAGCCGATGATTACGAACTGGTGGGCCGAGGGCGATACGCCCGTACACACCGACTCTCGCGTCGCCTACTATGTTGAAGGACGCCTGTTCATGCTCGCCTTGTGCCGCCATTTGCTGAGGGCGCGCCAGTATATCTATCTCGCCAACTGGGGCATGACGCCCGGCACGAAACTGGTGCGCGGCCCCGACCATATAGCCGGGCCGGACGGCAGCCCCGAACAGGCGGCACTGATCGCGAAACTACAAGCCGAGGGGTTGCAGGAGCAAGATATCGCTTTCTGGCTCACGCACGAGTTAACAGTGCAGGCCGTGCTTGGATACGCGGTGAGCAGGGGCGTGGAGGTCAAGGTGCTGCTCTGGGACGCGGTAGAGCTATTCGCACACCTGGCACCCCAGGAAGTCTGCGGGCAACTCAAGCAGGCTGGCGTCACCTGCATCGTCGATGACAGTTCTCGCGACATTTTGCGCCATCCAACCGAATCGCTGCATCAAAAAATGTCTATCGTGGATGGTCTGGACGCCTTTGTTGGCGGCATCGACCCGTTGATCGAGTCGACGGGCGATTTTGACCGCTGGGACTCACAGGCGCACATCTTCGCCAATCCCCTGCGCCGCTCACCAGCGGGAGTCATCTCGCATCCCTGGCATGATGTGCATTCGCATATCAGCGG
>DASTKE010000220.1:0-2252 GCA_035716105.1 Ktedonobacteraceae bacterium
TGCCGGGTGTAAGAAGGGAAAGAGAAGATGGAGACACAGGATGTATTCCTGACGGATGGCGGACTACAACGCGCTATGACCCAACTGGAGTTTTTGCGTACTGTTCGGCGTGCCGAGGTCGCCCAATATCTTCATGAAGCGAAAGAATCGGGCGATGTCATCGACAATGCCGCCTACGAGGATGCCAAGAATCAGCAGGCACACCTGGAGGGCCGCATTTACGAGCTTGAGCAAATGGTGGCAAAGGCCAGGGTGATTACAAAAGTGAACAGTGAAACGGTCTCCCTGGGTTCTGTCGTTCGCGTTCTGAACAACGACGACCGGGAGTGCCGTTATACACTCGTTGGAGCATACGAGGCCAATCCAAGCGCGGGGTGTATTTCCAATGAGTCACCTGTAGGTAAAGCACTGCTGGGCCATAAGGTAGGCGACATGGTGATTGTCGCTACGCCCGGCGGTGTCAAGGAACTGACAATCCTTTCCATCGAGTAATCTCACCGCACAACGAACGTAGCAGCACATCACCGACCTGCGGCCTACCAGAGGCCGCAGGTCTCTTTTTGGAGTGTGGTGCTCCTACTCCTCTACTCAGAACATCAAAACAATGTTACAATGGGCGTCAAATATACGTAAAAAGATCTGGAGGATAATCAAGAATTTTATGGCAGACGAACGAGAAGTACGTTTGCAGCGCCTGCACACCTTGCGGGAGCGGGGCGTCAACCCCTATCCCAATCGAGTCGAGCGCACGCACACCATTGCAGATGTACTGGAACACTTTGACGAATGGCAGGGGCCGGATGGCTCCTTTACACTTACCGGGCGCATTCGCCTCGTGCGCGATATGGGCAAGAGCGCTTTTGTCAATATCGAGGACGGCACCGGGCGCATACAGGTTTACTTCCGTATCAATGATGTTGGTGAAGAGGCATACCGTATGCTCAAATTGCTGGATATTGGCGACTTTATCCAGGTCAGCGGCTTCCTTTTCAGAACGAAGACCAATGAACGCACCATGCACGTTCTCAGCTACCGCTTGCTCTCCAAGAGCCTGCGTCCCTTGCCGGAGAAGTATCACGGGCTGGAAGACAGGGAGCTGCGCCAGCGCAAGCGCTACCTTGATCTGATCGCGAATGGCGACGAGGTGCGTAACGTGTTTGTGACGCGCAGCCGCGTCATCAGCGCCATGCGCCGCTATCTCGATGCTCACGGTTTCCTGGAGGTCGAGACGCCCGTTTTGCAGCCGCTGTACGGGGGTGCGACGGCTCGCCCCTTTATCACGCACCATAACACGCTGGATCGCGACCTGTTCCTGCGCATCGCCGTTGAACTCTATCTCAAGCGGCTCATTATCGCTGGCTTTGATCGCGTCTACGAAATTGGACGCGACTTCCGTAACGAGGGCATCGACCGCAACCACAATCCCGAATTTACCATGATGGAGTGCTACCAGGCCTACGCCGACTACAACGACATCATGCAACTGGTCGAGGAAATGCTTTGCTCCATCGCTCTGAATGTCAAGAATTCGCCGGTCATCACCTATCAGGGAACGGAGATCGACCTCACGCCGCCCTGGCCGCGCATCCCTTTGCTCGAAGCCATTGCGGAGTTCACCGGCATCGATGTCAACCGTTTTCCTGACAGGGAGAGCCTTGCCGCCGAGATGCGCGCAAACGGCTACGAGGCCGACTCCTCGCTCGGTCGCGGTCGCCTGATCGACGATCTCAAGGGGGCCATGTTCCGCAAGGGTATTCCGGCATTGAAGCAGGCTCTCTTCCTGACCGACTACCCGCTCGACATCTCGCCGCTGGCGAAGCTTCACCCTGATTTCCCCGGCCTGACCGAGCGTTTCCAACCCTTCGTCGGTGGTCTGGAACTGGGTAACGCCTTCACCGAACTGAACGACCCACTCGACCAGCGAGCGCGCTTCGAGGACCAGATGCGCCAGCGTGCTGCCGGCGACGAAGAGGCCCAGGTGCTGGACGAGGATTTCCTGGAGGCACTGGAAGTGGGGATGCCGCCAACCGGTGGTCTCGGCCTCGGCATCGACCGCCTCGCCATGCTCATGTCCGATCAGGAGTCCATTCGCGACGTGATCCTCTTCCCCACCATGCGCAAAACCGCCGAAGAACGATAGGTTCGCGAACCTAGAGATTCTCCACCCTTCAAAGGGAAACCGGATATCGTAGGGGCGATGCCTTATGCTCGCCCGCGACTTGCAGAGGTCGGCCAGCGCGGGCGAGCACAAG
>DASTKE010000221.1:0-9900 GCA_035716105.1 Ktedonobacteraceae bacterium
GGTATCGCCATGAAATGTGGGAGCGATATGGCGGACGTTTTCAAATTCCAGGTTGGCGATGGCTTTGCCGCTGACATCTTCGACCGTCATGCCGAGCACAATACTGAAGACGAGCGTGCCAACGACAACGCGCTGGTGAAACTGGGTATCTTCAGCGTAGTTGGCGTCGATGTGCAGGGGATGGTGGTTCATGGTGAGCATACAGAAGAGGGTGTCGTCATATTCGGTGATGGTGCGGCCCGGCCAGTGCTTGTAAATGGCTCCGACCTCAAATTCCTCAAAACAACGGCCAAATTGCATAGCTCTCTCCTCATCCCTTCTATTCAATGGCGTACTTTTGCAGTAGTTGGCGGGCAATGACGAGGCGCTGGATTTCGCTGGTGCCTTCACCCACGAGCATCAGGGGCGCGTCGCGGTAGTAGCGTTCGACGTTGAACTCTCTGGTGTAGCCGAAGCCGCCGAACACGCGCATGGCGTCCAGCGTGACCTCCTGGCACATCTCAGAGGCGAAAAGTTTCGCCATACCCGCCTCAAGGTCGCTGCGCTCGCCCTGATCTTTCTTTTGCGCCGCCTTCTGCACCAGCAGCCGCGCCGCCTCGATTTTCGTTGCCATGTCCGCCAGCTTGATCTGAATGGCCTGGTGCTGCGCAATCGGCTTGCCAAACGTTACGCGCTGCTGTGCATAACGGATGGCGTCGTTGAATGCAGCTTGCGCCACACCCACCGCTCGCGCCCCCACGTTGATGCGCCCAACCTCCAGGCCGCTCATAGCGTGCTTGAAGCCTTCGCCCTCTCCGCCGCCAAGCAGGTTGGCAGCCGGAACGCGCACGGCATCGAAGACCAGTTCCGCCGTCTCCACGCCCTTGTACCCTAGCTTGTCAAAGGTGCGGCTGGCCTGCAAGCCCGGCGTGCCTTTCTCGACGAGAAAGAGGCTCATGCCGCGATGGGCTGGCCGGGCGTGAACATCGGTACGCGCCAGCACGGCAAAGATGCTGGCATTCACGCCGTTCGTGACCCAGAGCTTGGAGCCGTTGAGCACGTAGGCATCGCCCTCGCGAGTCGCGGTCATCTCGATGGCCTGCACATCGCTGCCGCCGCTGGCTTCCGAGAGGCAGAGCGCGCCGCGTTTGTCGCCCTCCGTCATGATGGGCAGGAAGCGCTGGCGCTGCTCCTCGCTGCCATATGCCTCAATCATATAGGCCACTAAAATATGTGTGTTGACGACACCGGCCAGGCTCATCCAGCCACGGGCGAGTTCTTCGATGATCTGCGCATAGGTGACAAAGTCCAGGCCCAATCCGCCATATGCTTCAGGGATGGTGGCACCGAAGACGCCCAGGTGCTTGAGCTTTTCGATCAGGTCAAGCGGGTAGATATCCTCATGTTCGAGTTCTCGTGCGACGGGGATTACTTCGCGGTCGACGAACCTGCGCACCTCCACCACCACCATCTGTCGCTCACTCTCGAATGTTGCACCCATAAACACAATCCTTCCCAGAACTATTCAACCTCTCCAATCATTACTTCTAAGCCGCGCGGCTTTTGTGGAAGCCCATTCTATACCATTGGCTTCCACAAAAGCTGCGCGGCTTATCTCTCCTCCTTCTTGCGTACACGACGATCGGCGTGTTGGAGCAGGAAGGTTTTGAAGGCGCGAGCGGTGGCCGAGAGGTGTTTCTCTTTCATGTGGACGATGCGCCACTGGCGTATGATGGGGAAGCCTTCGACATCGATGATCACCAGCCGGTGCGTTTCCAGTTCCATGTCGAGGGCGACGCGAGAGATCAGCGCGATACCGAGACCGGCAGAGACGCTCTGCTTGATGGCGCTGTTATTGCCCATCTGCATACTGACCTGCAAGGGCAGATTTTCTTCCTGGAACAGGGCTTCGAGGGCCGCACGGGTGCCGGAGCCGACTTCGCGCAGCAGAAAATGCTCTCGCGCCAATTCCGCGAACGGCACATTTTCGAGTCCGGCTAATCGATGCGTGGGCGCGGCGATCAACACCAACTCGTTGGGTTTGAATGGCTCGATCACCACGGAAATATCGTTCGGCACAGTACCCACCACCGCCAGGTCGATACGATTGCTCACCAGCGCGTCCACCAGCGCGGCGCGGTTCACCACGTCCAGCGTGATCTCGACTTCGGGATAGCTCTGGTGAAACTTGCCCAGCAAGCTCGGAATGACATATGTGCCAACCGTCGTATCGGCCCCCACGCTTAAGCGGCCATAGTGCGGGCTGCGCAGCGCCTCCATCGTATCCATTGTCTCCTCGATCACTGAGAAGATTTTCTGGCTATAGCGATAGAGTTCTTCACCAGCCTGCGTCAGGTGCGTCCGGCGACCAATCTGGTCAAAAAGCTTGACACCCAGAGACTCCTCAAGCTGGCGAACCTGCGCCGAGACGGCGGGCTGACTGAAATGCAGTTCTTCTGCTGCACGAACGTAACTACAGTGTTTCGCAACCACCTGGAAAGTCGCCAGTTGATGTAGATTGAACGAACGCATTCCGGCCCCCTGCTGCAAATGTGGCACAGCTATCACAGCTATTTAGTACTATCTTAGCGACCAATGTCAACTCTTTTGCTATTCCTCAGTTTTTTTGATAGACTGATAGCCTGATGAACACTCCTGAAGGAAAAGCTGAAGCTATGCCCGGACAGCAAAAACAATCGCCAGCGTCGATTTCCGACGAGGCCGATATCACGGAGGATGCAGATGATACCCTCAAAACAAACATCATCAAATATTCGGCTAAAATAGCCCCGGCTGAGACAAATACAGATCACAAGGCAAGCGCAACGCAAGATGATACGATCAATACATCGACACCTGTCTCTAATGATGAGCACTTATCCGACGGATCTCCATCTTTCCATGGGAAACAGGAAGTTGTAGGGGCGATGCCTTGTGCTCGCCCGCTGCCAGAAGAGGTGGGCCTTCACGGGCGTCCGTCGCCGTCCCCCGGACGGCCTCACGGCATCGCCCCTACAACTTCCCCCTCAAGCACGGAAATACTAACCAACAGCCCCGGCGACAATCAAAGCGCGACAGGTGAAGCGGCTCCGCCCATTGCTGAGCCAGCGCCATCTCCCATGCTGCTCAAATACAAACGTCCAAAGGCATCTGTTGATGAGACGGCGCTCTTCTCACGTATCTTAGAAACTCCCTGGCCCCAGTTTACTCCCTGGGCCTCCGACTCACTCCCCGAAATCGCGGCGATTGAAGATACATCTTTCCCCGATCTCTCCTTCGCTGCACCCCTTGATACGCCCTTTCCCAGTATTGGCGATGCACCCCTTGATACGCCTTTCCCCGCTCCCTCTGATGAGCCAGAAGTTGCCTGTGATGAAGGAGAAAACCTCTCACTCGCTGAAATTGACTTCGTGGCTCCTGAGACAGAACCTGCAACCCCTATCCTGCCAGCAACGACGAGCATTGCGACAGAAGAACGCTTGCTACCGCGAAAAGGAGTGTTGCCGTTTCAACGCTTCCAACCGCAGGCCATACTATCTCTCGTCCTGCTGATCCTCCTGCTGACCAGTTCTATGCTGCTCTGGCGCGATGTTACCGCGACACACCTCTACATCTATAGCATTGATCCAACAACAGGACAGATGCTGGCACAACATGATTTTGGGAGCGGCTATGACGGGCAAAATCTCATCTCTAGCCCCACGCGGTCGCAGTCGTCCGTTTTTTTCAGCATTGCTCCTGCCCGGACACAGGCGCAGGCCGGACAACAGGTGGTGGAACTGGACAGAAGCGGCAGTGGCTGGCAAGCGGCAAACCAGTTCCACTTGCCGCTAGCACGCGGCACGCTGAGCATCACCCCCTCTGGCAATCTGCTATTGGCGACTGCAACAGCACTGGAGATGCGAACAGCTAGCGGTCAATTGCGCTGGCACCTCGCAGTCAATCAACCGGCTCCGGGTGTCCACGCATTCCAACCGGCGTTTGACAACAACACGCTCTATACCATCACCTCAGCCGCTTCGGGGCAGATCGCGGCCTATAACCTGCAAAACGGGACAGCGCGCTGGACTGCAACCATCCATGATACGCTCAACTACGCCTCTCCATTGCTGCTGGATGGTCCGACCCTGTATGTCGCAGGCGATCACGCCATCTTCGCCCTCAACAGCAGCAATGGTTCCTTGCTCTGGACAGCAAGCCACGCGGCGCGAAGTCTCTCCCTGTTCCAGAGCGGCAGAACGCGCCTGCTCATCGCGGCCAGCGCCGATGGCCTGCTCGCGCTCCAACCCGGAACTGGTGCGCTGGCCTGGTTGTTCAAAGGACAACACGGCAACATGACTCCTGCCGGAGTGCCTTCGTTGACTTCCACCCAGTTCTACCAGGCAAGCATCGCAGGCAACACCATCTATGCTACAGGCATTGCCTGGAAAGCGCCGGAGGTACAGGAAGAACTCTGGCTCTACTCGGTCGACGCAGCTACAGGGACGCTGCACTGGGCGCGGCAGGTTGGCTCAGGCTCTGTCAGCGCCGACGCCGGGCGCATCTACGCTCCACAAGCTGATAGCACCCATCATCTCGTATTCCTTGAGCAACAGCTTGACACCAATACCCTCACGCTCACAGCTTTCGATGCCAGCAATGGCAAACCGCATTGGCAACAGCACTTCCAGGGCATCACCTCCATAACGCCAGCACTCTTTGCGCCGGATGGCAATACTCTGCTCTTCCCCTGCACACAAACTGATAGCGGCACTACGCTGCGCAATCTGACACTATTCCGTCTTGTCCTGCTGGCAACCCTGCTCCTGAGTTTGCCTGGCCTCCTGTTCCTGCTGTGCTTCCCACCACAAAGGCGCGTCACACAACTTCAATCCGCGCTCAAGAGGGTTTCTCGCTCCTTGCGAACATCTACACTCCGTGTATGGCCGCCACACTTCTCCCGCAATACTTTGCTCGCCCTTTTAATGCTCCTTGTGCTCATTGTCGCCGGTTTGGCGAGCATCGCGCAGTTGAATCAAGCGCAGGACAGCATCTACGCGGTTGACGCGCATTCGGGCGCGGCACACTGGCAACATGCCTCCTTGCCCGGTGATAGCGTGCTGGCGACAAACGCGCAGGGCAGCATCCTCACGCAAACAGAAGGGACAAACATGCAGCGGCTCGTTGCCATGAGCGCGAGCGGAAACACCCTCTGGCAAACATTCGACAGCGAAGGAACGTTTTCTATTCCAGTTTCAGCGTCTCAACCGGGAACGCTGCTGGTTGCCCTGAGTGGACATGTATCCTTGCACTATCAGTTCGCGCCCGATGACCCGGCCTACCCACACCCGCTGGACTCTCTGCTCGTGCTCTCCCTGCTCAATCGCAGCACGGGAAAAGTTCTCTGGCAAAGCGCTGTCGTCAACCCTGACGAGCCGCAGAGCGCGGCGGTAATCGGAGCAGACGCGCATTTCATCTACGTCGCCAGCATTCAGACCAGCCCGGCGCATTCAACAGCGAATAATCCTGAAGCAGTCGTGCAACTGCTGGCGGTCGATCAGTCCAACGGCGTCGTGGAGTGGCGCGTTTTTGGGCCACCTGAGCCGACTGGCACACCGCATGACAACGGCTCGCTACTCTTCCAGGGACGACAGATCATCTGGCAAGTTGAAGGCGCGGTCTACGCCATTGACACGCTAATGGGACAGATTCAGTGGAGGCGCTCATTTGGCAGCGATGATCCGACCACGCTTCTGCAAGAAGAGCGACAACTGCTGGCAACCAGTGGGCTGCTGCTTGTTGGGCGCAGCGACACCATCTACGCGCTTGACCCCGCCAGCGGCAACGAACGCTGGACTCTCCCAACTCCTGGTCTTGGCAAAGCTCCATCTGTCGCGGGCATCGCCACTATCGATCATACCCTGCTCGTCTACGGCAATGGGCAGATCGAGGCCATTGATATTAGCAACCAGCAGATACTATGGGACAAAAAGCAGTTGGGAAGCATCCAGGCTCTGATCCTCCCCGATGACGGCCAGCGCATCTATCTCGCGCTCGATGGCAGCGGACAAAGCTCTTCTGCACAAAGCTTGCTGGCATTGGATAGCAAAACGGGAATCATCCTCTGGACATGGCAACCATCCGGCTCCATCCTCGCCAATGGGTTAGCGGGAACTATACTCGAACGGCGCGGCGTGCTGTTCACCATCGTGTGCTCCTCCAACACGCACAATCCCTGTACCTCCGAACATCTCTACGCCCTCAACGCCACAACGGGCGTGACGCTCTGGCAAATTGCGGATAGCAGCTTTTCTGGCATACAGATCAGCCCGGATGGCGGCACTGTGCTCTTCGAGAAGAGAGGATGATATCTCTACGCGCTGGATCGCGCCCGGCGAGCTTGCAGGCGGAGCAGACCTTTGTCCAGTTTGACCCGGCGGCTCAAGCGCCAGAACAGGAAGAGACAGAGGACAAGGGCCTCGACGGTGGCGGAAATCGAGAGCGCCAGCGGAATAGCGAGAATGGTGTACTTGTCCGTCAGCAGTTTGAGCAGCCAGATAATCAGGCCGATGCGCGCCGCTAATTGCAGAACGTTCGTGCAGAAGGGCGTAAAGGTGTCTTTCAGCGCGTAAAAGCTCTTCGTCAGCAGTTGACCGGCCACCTGTCCGGGTAGGCCCACAGCATAGCCGATCAGCGCGATGGTGGTCAGCGTCGAGGCATGGCGGGTAAAGGCTCCGTGCTGGAAAAAGTGGTGGATCAGCGAGTGCCCAAAAAGGGCGAGCAGGAGAGCGCAAGGAATGCTCAAGATCACCGCACTGCCGACCACCGCCAGGATGGTCTGGCGCAACCGCACGTAGCGTCCTCTGGCGAATTGGAGCGCCATCTGTGGCAGAGCAGCCTGCCCGATCACCAGCCCAACAAGGGTCACAGGCAGCGTGAAAAGCAGGTGCGCGTTATGCTGTGCGGCGAGGCTGTTTTTATCGGGGAAGTAGGAGATGAACGCCGTATCTATGATGACGGCGACGGATGCAATGGTTACAGAGAGCGCGTTGGGGCCAAGCAGGCGCAGCACTTCGCCAAATCCCGGATAGCGCACATTCCAGAGAAAGCTGTAGCGCACCCCCTGCCTCAGCAGCCCGACGCCCTGGACGATCACCTGTAACGCCGCCGCCGCCAGGATACCGGCAGTCGGGCCATAGATGCCGACGCCCGGTACAGCAAGCGCAACCAGCAGTCCCGCGATGATGCCCAGATTGTAGACCGCAATCGCCAGCGCGGGCAACAGGAATTGTCGCTTGCTGTACAGCAGGGCCGTAGCGACTGTTCCCATGCCCAGAATGATCGGCTGCACCAGCATGATGCGTGTCAGCGCCGTCACCTTTGCCTGCTCAGCAGCAGAAAAGCCAGGCACAATGAGATGGCTCACCAGTGTGGGAGCGAGAAATTCGATGACCAGCACCATGATGGTCAGAAAGACCAGCAAGAGATTGAACACCAGGCTGGCAAGCTGCCAGACATCCTGCCGTCCACGATCGCGGTCGACAGAGATAAAAACGGGGATCAAGGCATTGCTCAGAGCGCCGGTCGTGACCAGGTCGAATAGCGTTTCCGGCAGGCGCGAGGCAGCAATATAGGCGGTAGCCTCTGGCCCGGTGCCAAAAAGGACATTAAAGATGGTCTGGCGCACCAGCCCCAGCCCTCGCGAGGCGAGATAGGCTCCGATGAGCAAAAGCATCGCCTCCATGATGCTGAAGCGCCGCAGCGACAGATCACCGCTAAAACGGAAATCGCGTGGGCTAAAACGGAATATTCTTAACCATCGATATTTGCGAAACAGAGAGAGAGGTGTGCTCGACTTCTTTGCGGAGATGGGTAGCGCTTCGAGCCGGTCTTCAACCGCGACAGCAACCTCGTCGTCGCGCTTTTCCGGCGCGGTTTCCTGTGAAATATCCACGTCTGGTTTGTATCCTTATCTTTAAATGGCTTTTTTTGCATCAACAGGAGCAATATATGGAATGAAAAGACATTCCCCCCACAATAAAAAACGAGGGTACAGATAAACAATAACATCTGGCAAGGCAGCAATTACCTTATGTAACAGGGGAATTATGAGCCTGCTGGTAAAGAAATCTCAACCTTGTTTCTCATATCTCTCCTCAATTATCAGCCGTTTACCAGTTGAAAAACTACCTCTTTAGTGTTTAATGGCACTACAATGTATAGTTTCTGTTTTGCTATACATCTATGAGTAAAGGGCAAGGAGATTATTTTATGGAAAGAATTGTCAGATCAAAACTGTTTTTGATTCTGACCTCACTGGCCTTACTGGTTAGTGCCGCACTGATCGCAGTATCTCCTCTGTTGCGTTCAGCACAAGCTGCGGGTTCGAGTCATCCCCAGGCGAAACATTTCTCATTTACCCCTGGCGCTGATTGGCCAGAACTCATGGGTGATGCTGCACGAGATGGCAGTGTGGGTTCAAATACCATTTTGAATAAGGCAAATGCAACATCGCTTGTGCCTGTTTCCGGCCCCGGATTCACTACTACCGGCTCAGCCGAGGATTCTCCGGTGGTCTACCAGGGAGTGGTCTACTATGCTGCCAATCAGCTTGTAGGAAAAACACACGTCAGTACGATGTATGCGGTAGACGCATCATCGGGGAATGTTCTCTGGAGCGTGCCATTTTCTACCTGCGGCAGAAACACCACCACACAGTTTGTGTCTTCGACGGCAGCAGTGACAACCGGCCTCGTGAATGGCGTTTCAACGGTTGAGGTATTCATTGGCTGGGGAACATCATGGCCGGGGGCGCAAGGATGTATCTTTGACTTCAATGGAACTGATGGCTCCGTGATCTGGCGATTTGTCGATTCCACGCCAGTCTTCAGTAGCCCGTCAATTGTCTCAACGAATAACGGCAATATTGTGGTCATTGGTGACGATAACCACAGCGTTCATGGCTTCCCGGTGAACTACACCGGCACCCTCGGTGGAACGCCGACCCAGCGCTGGAAGTATGATGACAGGGCTGATATGCCTCCTCCTGGCTATTCACAGTACTGTGCTCCTGCTCCCATCAACTGTGGAGAGACCGTTTGGAGTTCTCCGGCAGAGGGGCTGGTCATGGTGAATGGGCAACCCCACCACTATATATTCTTCTCAGTTGGCGCGGAAACCCGTTTCGTAGGACGAGTTGATGCCATTGATATCGACCAGATAACCAAAAAAATTCCTAAGCTCGTGTGGAGCTTCTGGGACCCACATCCGATGGACGACAACGATTTCGGCACGATCTCGGCGCTTGTAGACTCCAACGGTTTTGCCCAGAGGGTGTACGCTGGAACGAACAGCGGTGACGAATTTGGGCTTGATGCCGCCACCGGAAACATGGACTTTGATTATAGTACAACGAATGAAGCGTTCGGTGGTGCTCATGGGCGCATCCGCTCCGTGGGCGCTCTTGTCACCATCAATGGTACAACTGAGTTGCTCTTTGGTACCTCGTGTGGGACAGAGCACAAACATTGCCCAGGCACAGCCAGTACCGGTTTTGTCTTTGCCATCGATGCGTTATCGACGAATCCTGCCGGTACGCTTCTCTGGCGGTCGCAGAACTTCGGAGATCCTATCATTTCGTCTCCGGTTGTCGTCAACCAGGGAGCCAACGCTGTCGTCTACATGATGGGTACATGGGATCCCAAGTCTTCTTCGTCGGTCGGTGATCTCATCGCGCTTGATCCGGCGACGGGCAACATCCTGGCTGATTATCCCGTCTATAATCATGCTTACGGCACCTTGTCAACTCCGGCGGTTGACGGCAACCGCATCTTTGTAACCGAGGGAATGGTCTCATTCAACAGCCTAGACCCCAGTGGTGGTGGATTAGCTGCCTTTGAATGCTCAGGGTGTTAATCAACATCCTGAGCAAAGAAAACAGTG
>DASTKE010000222.1:0-7152 GCA_035716105.1 Ktedonobacteraceae bacterium
GCCTGAGACCTACGAGGGGTCTCAGGCTCAGCCGCTTCTCTTGCCGCCATGCGGTATTTAGCCGCCAGCGGAGGCGTTTTGCGCAGCTGCATTCGCCTGCTGGACGGCCTGGTTCGTCGCCTGCGGCACGGCGATCTGCCCCAGGTACATCTGGTTGAAAACGTTATTGATGTCTATGGACGCCTCGTTGTAGCCGAAGGTGATCGGGAAGTTAATGGTCGCTCCCTGCGCCTCCTTGAGGAATGGCGCGACATCAATGCCCTTCTTCTGCCATGCATCGACGAAGGTCTGGTCAGCGCTCTTAATGCCTGGCCAGACGTAGCCGCCGGAACCCAGTATCTGCTCGGACTGTGACGACCCCAGCCACTGCTCCAGTTCCCACGCCTCCTGCGGATGCTGCGTCTTGGCATAGATGGCATCGGTCAGGCCATTGAATACGCTGACTACCCCACTCGGTCCTGCCGGCAGTTCCATCACACCCCATGGCGCTTTCGTCTGCTGGGCAATGCCACTCAGTTCCCAGTCCCCGACGGCGACCATCGCTGCTTTATTGCCCTCGAACAACTGCGTGGCGACGCCGCCGTTGTTGTTCGTCTCGGTCGCCGGGGGCGAGACGTGGTATTTATTGATCAGGTCAACCATGAACTGCATGGCCTGCTGAGCGGGCGGCTGGTTGAGCAGGAAGTTCTGGCCGAACTGCTTGTCTATCAGCTTGCCACCGTTCATGGCGATAAAGTTCCAGAAGCCCTCCTGAGCATTGTTCTCCGAGACGTATCCATACTGGCTGATGTGGCTGGCATCGAATCCGGCATCGGTGGGATGCTTGCCGTTCTGGTCTACGGTCAGCTTCTGCGCCAGTTGTAGGAATGTGCCGCCATCCGTGGGATTCCAGGTCATGCTGGTCGGTACAGAAATACCGGCCTTCTGGAACAACTGCTTGTTGTAGACAATCGCGATCGTATCCCAGTCTTTGGGCAGCCCGTACACATTGCCCTGATACGACCACTCCTGAACTAGTTGCTGGTAGTACTGGGACATATCGACTTTGTTCTGTTGAATCAGAGGTGACAGGTTCATCAACTGGCCCTGCTGCACGAACTGGGGGTAGTACGCCAGGTGATCCCAGAAGACATCCGGCGCGTTGCCCGCGGCAAATTCCGTGCTCAGTTTCTGCCAGTACGACGCCCACGGCGTTTGTTCAATCGTCACGTGAATGTTGGGGTGCAGCTTCATGAACTGATTGATCGACTGCTGATAGCCGACCTGCTCGTTCTGGTCCCACAGCGCATAGGTCAGATTCACGGGGCCGTTACTGCTCGACGAACCTGATCCCCCGCCGCCACAGGCGGCGAAGGCGACCAGCATCATCACGGCCAGTACGCCCACGGAAACCCAGGCCAGCGGCCCTGAGAGGTGAGGCCGGTGGAAATCTTCAGCAAATACTCCACGCTTTACAGTAGTCAATCGTCGATACCAGCTTGTGTGCTTCATCGTTGCCCTCCCTTATAGAGTGACACTTGTGCCGGTCCATGCATCCAGCATAGATCAGCGGAAATTCAGCGGAGTATCTCTATTTAAATCCGCTCAGGTGAATTGAGCGAACGATATGCTTCTGGAACAGGAAGAACAGGATCAGCAATGGCCCCAGGGCAATAAAGCCAGCGGCCATCATCAGATTCCACTGCGTGCCATAGTTCGACTGGAATGCCGAGATGCCGACGGTGAGCACGCGCAAATCATTGGTATCGGTAATAATGAGAGGCCAGGTGAAGTTGTTCCAGGCCGGCACGAACGTGATGATCGCCAGCGTTGCCAGAATGGGCCGACTGATGGGCAGGATCACCTGAAACAAAATCTGCATCGTCCCCGCTCCATCAATGCGTGCGGCATTCTCCAGATCGCGCGGAATGGTCATAAAGAACTGCCGCATCAGGAAGATGCCGAAGGGCGTTCCCAGCACGAAGGGGAGCACCAGGCCCGGCCAGGTATTGACCAGGTCGAAGGTCTTCAGGATCAGGAACAGGGGAATCAGAGTCACAATATTCGGCACCATCAGGGTCGCCAGGTAGAGCCAGAAAATCTGGTCGCGCCCTGGAAACTGCATACGCGCAAAGGCGTAGGCAGCCAGCGTGCTGAAAATGAGCTGGCCAATCGTGAGGATGGCGGCGAAGATCAGCGTATGCCAGACAAAGTCCAGAAAATTGTACTTTGTCACCACATCGATGAAGTTCTGTAACGTCGCCGGATGCGGCAACGACCATGCCGAGGACGAGAAGACTTGATTGGGCGTCTTGAGCGCCGTCATCAGCGCGAGAAAGTACGGGAACAGCGAGACGACCACCCCCAGGATCAGGATGATATAGGCAGCCACCAGGCCGGATATCCGACGCCAGGGTGTTCCCGCCTGCCGCTCGATCGCGACTGCTTTGCGTGACGCGAGTTCGGTACTCACCGAGGTCATAAGAGTTTTCCTCCTTTCGTTCTGTGTGACTCGCTAACTCAGGTCGTAGACCGTGCGACTGCGGAAGAAGAGCGCTTGCAGCAAGGTGATGATGAGCAGGATCGCAAACAGCACCATCGAGAGCGCCGAGGCATAGCCAGCGTGGAAAAACTCAAACGCCTGGCGGAAGATGTTGAAGTTAAGCACGCTGGTGGCATCGCCCGGCCCACCCTGCGTCATCACGTACACCGTGTCGAAGACCTGCGCGGAGCCAATAACATCGGTCACGAGTACGAAGAAGAGTGTGGGGGTCAACAGCGGCAAGGTAATGGCAAAGAACTGCTGTACGGGATTGGCCCCATCAAGTGAGGCAGCTTCGTAGAAATCGGGGGGAATGCCCTGCAGGCCGGCCAGGAAGAACAGCATGTTGTAGCCAGTGTACTGCCAGATGTTGACCGCCGCGATGGCCGGCAGCGCCCAGGTGGTCGAGGAGAGCCAGGCCGGAGCAGCGATGTGGAAAAGGCCCAGAAAGGTGTTGAGCGTGCCATACTGTGGATCGAAGATCCACTGCCAGACAATGCCCATCGCCACCGCGGTCGCCATCCACGGCACGACAAAGAGCGTGCGGAAAATTCCCCGACCCGGAATCTTCTGGTTGAGCAGCAAGGCCAGCAGCAGCGCGAAGATGGTCTGCATCGGAATATTCAGCAGAACGTAATAGAGAGTCAGGAGCAGCGAGTGCCAGAAGGACGAACTGCTGAACATCTGGGCATAATTCCCCAACCCGATGAAGGTTGGCTGTCCGATCAGCCCCCACCTGAAGAGACTGAGAACAGCGACGGCGAGAATAGGAATGAGCGAAAAGGCTAGCAGGCCAATAAAGCTGGGCAGCAGGAACGCATACGCCTGGAGGGCAAGCCGCCTTTCATGCTTGAACTGACGGCGTCCTCTCAGCAGACCAGGTTGCGGAATGATCGCGGCACTCGTTGTCCCCTGGCCAAAGTTTGCTCCATCCGGTCCGAGTTGTTGCATATACCGGAACTCCTTTATGAAAGCGAGCACGCAGTACGAAAATAACGAACGAGCTATACACCATCAGATGGCTACGTCATCGGCTTTCCTCCTTTGCTTCTTCACATCGGAGCTCCTAACTCAGTAATGAACACGTGTACATTTCATAAGGGAATAATACCATCATCTCCGCACGTTGTCAAGGTAATTTCACATAAATTAAGAACACGCGCTCATTTATATGGGAGCATTTCTCAATATTTTTTAACTGGAATACGCTAAAAACAACGTTTATAGGCTTGACAAGGGCTATTTTTCATGAGATACTATCTTCATAAGATGAACACGTGTGTATAATAACCTGGGGAGGTTTCGTATGGTCACGAGTGAACAGGTTGCCCGGCTAGCAGGAGTGTCTCGTGCGACGGTTTCGCGCGCTCTTAATGGCTCGGCGCGAGTGAGCGACGAAGCGCGAAAGCGCGTTCACGCCGCGATCGCTACGCTTGGATACGAGCCGGATGTCGTCGCTCAGAGCCTGGTGCGCCAGCGCTCCAACGTGATTGCGGTGAGCCTCTTTCCTGAAGACAACAGCCTTCCCCTTTCGCACCTGGGGCGAACCTCGCAATATTTCTACCTGGGTGTGTTGGAAAATATTGAGCGCGAGCTGGTTGCGCGGGGCTACGACTTGCTTTTACCCTCCTCACCACATGGCAAGTCACCAGAAAATTACATACGGAGTTTGCAGACACGGCGTATTGCCGGGGTTATTATGCTTCATGCCACGGAGGCACGCGCTCAGGCTCTCATTCATTCTGATATTCCCACGGCGTTTATCGATAGAGTGGTTCAGGGAAACCATGTCACCTATGTCAAATCAGATAATTTAGATGGGGCGCGGCAGGCGACTGAGCACTTACTTTCACTGGGGCATAGACATATCGCCTTACTGCCAGGGCAAACAACTGATCTGGCTGGCCTGGAGCGCTTGCTCGGCAGCCAGCAGGCTCTGGCTCAGGCAGGCATTGCACCGGATTCCGGTCTGATACGGCAATGCGGCTGGGAGGTCGATGAGGCTTACGAAGCAGCCAGAACGCTCTTAGCCGAGCGACGCGACTTTACGGCCATCGCTGCCGGAAGTGATTTCATGGCTATCGGCATTCTTCGTGCGCTGACCGAACACGGATTGAGCGTTCCAGAAGATATCTCCCTGGTAGGATTTGACGATATCGATTTCTGCCAGTACACTGCTCCACCGCTCACGACCGTGCGACAAGATCGTCTCGCGATGGGGCGCGGTGCGGTACAGCGACTGATTACCATGATAGAAGGGGATGAGAATACATCTCCACTGATTCTTCCAACCCAACTGATTGTTCGCCATTCGACCGGGCCTGTTCCCAGGAAGGTAGATTAACGATGCCATACATCACACTCTTAGGCGCTGGCAGCACCGTTTTTGCTCGCCAGCTTATCACAGATATCTTGCAGATCGAGGGGCTGGACGAGGGAACGTTCGCGCTGGTGGATATCGATCCCGCTCGCCTGGAACTGGCGCGGCAGATAGTCGAACGCCTCGTCAAACTGAGTGGGAAATCGTGGTGTGTGCGCGCCTCCACGGAGCGGCGCGACCTGCTGGCTGGCAGCGACTTCATCATCAACAGCATCGAGGTCGCGGGTCTCGCCAACGTGCGCCACGACTTCGACATTCCCATGAAGTATGGCATCAACCAGTGCATCGGCGACACCATCGGTCCCGGCGGTATCTTCAAGGCGCTGCGCACCGGCCCCGCCTGGCTCGACATCCTGCGCGACGCCGAGCGACTCTGCCCGGACGCCTGGGTGCTCAACTACACCAACCCCATGTCTATCCTCACCCTCGCCGCGCTCAAAGGCACCACCATGAACACGGTCGGTCTCTGCCACAGCGTGCAAGGAACCTCAAAACAACTGGCAGGCTACCTGGATGTTCCATACGAGGAACTGGAATGGCGCTGCGCCGGCATCAACCACAATGCCTGGTTCACCGAGTTGCGCTATCACGGTCAGGACATGTATCCCCGCTTGCTTGAACTGGCGCAGACGCCGGAAATCTATGAGCACGACCCGGTGCGCTTCGAGATCACGCGCTATTTCGGCGCGTTCGTCACCGAGAGCAGCGGCCACTTTTCGGAGTACGTCCCCTACTTCCGCAAGCGACCCGAACTGATCGAGCGCTACTGCCGGGCGGGCTACCTGGGTGAGACTGGCTTCTATGCCAATAACTGGCCCACCTGGCGCGAGCAGAACGACGCCTCCATCCGCGAGATGCTGGCAGGCACCCACGAAATTCCCCTGACGCGCAGCCACGAGTATGGCTCCTACATCATCGAAGCCATGACCACACACCAGCCCGCCGTGATCTACGGCAACGTGCGCAACACCGGCCTGATCGACAACCTGCCAGATGGCTGCGTCGAGGTCGCCTGCCTGGTTGACCGCAACGGCGTGCAGCCCTGCCACTTCGGCCCCCTGCCCGAACAACTGGCCGCGCTCAACCGCACGCACATGTCCATCCACAACCTGATGTGCGCAGCGCTGCTCGCCCGCGACAAAGAGGCGGCGCGTTACGCCCTGCTGCTCGACCCCCTCAGCGCGGCAGTCTGCTCACCCGCCGAACTCAGCGCCCTCTTCGATGAAATGTGGGAAGCCGAACGGCCATACCTTCAGCCCTTTGAAGCATAATATCGACAGGCCACCCGCGAGGGGAGGTTTTTGCCAGAGCGTGGATACCCGTAGGGGCGGGGGCTGTCGCGGATGTGGGGTGGGGGCGCTTGCGCCGCCCTTTGCCGTGGATATCTCCTCCTCAGGGCGGCGCAAGCGCCCCCACCTCTCCCAACCCCGCTCCCGCCCCTACAGAGCATCAACGTACCTCCAAAAACCTTCCCTCGCGGGTGGCCTTATGATGTTTTAACTGGCGGCGAAATTCGCCGCCACCCGCTTTTCATCATCCATTTCCCTGATGCATGGCGATGTACCAGGTGTTGCCGGAGGCGTCCTTCACACCGGCCACGCGATCTCCATAGGGTTGATCCGCCGGTTCTGAGATCGAGGTGGCACCAGCTTGCAAAGCGCGCTGGTAGACCGCGTCGACATCGGGCAGGTACAGGTAGAGCATGGCCGGTATCGACTCCCCATGCCAACTGCTGCCAGCAAAGCCGCCGCCAAGCATCATCATCGAGTCGCCAATCCTGACCTCGGCATGGATGCCCCCGGCAGAGCCGATATCACGCATCAGTTCCTCCGCGCCAAACGCCTGCTTCACGAACTCAATCAACTGATTCGCATCCTGAGCGACCAGGTACGGTGTGACGGTGTGAAAACCCTCGCGAACAGGTTGAGATGTCATTTTTGCTTGCTCCTTTGCCTGTTTTCATAACACTTTTGAACACTATCATCGTATCAAACGAGCCAGGGCATGTCAAACAAATGTTCTGGTAGTATTCTTTGTCCTCAACAGGCTTGACAGCGCATGATATACTTGCTTTGTGCTGGTGAGGCAAACATATTTCTCCCCCGCCGTGAGGGCGTAGCTCAGTGGTAGAGCAATCGGCTTTTAACCGATTGGTCGTGGGTTCGAGTCCCACCGCCCTCACTTTTTTTATGAGAAGAGAAGCGTTACCAGGAAGGGCGGAGCTTGCCTCCGCCCTTCCTGGTAACGCTTC
>DASTKE010000223.1:0-5427 GCA_035716105.1 Ktedonobacteraceae bacterium
GGGATGTGATCAACTGCTTGTTCGCCAAAGTCAATAACATCCTGGGTGAACTTGTGTGGTACAATAGCATCCACGGAAGAAACTAACCCTTTCTTTCGTCACGCTCCGGGGTGTTGCAGCACCGCCGGGGCAACCACATCAATTGTGCTCCAAGTATACCACAACATCCCCTCCTAGGCGACCTTATAGCCCTTTTGTACCTCTTGTTTTCCTCAAGTTCTTCACAGGCCAGTGCCTGAAAGAAAGGAGTTAAGAATATGGCACAAATACCCAATAGCAAGGCTATGACAGAGGGTGATGGTCTCAACGACTACTTCAACGTCAACACCCTGAATCAGCGCGTGGAGCTGCCCAATGGGGCGGCGCTGCGCATGTTCAGCGATGCTTACGTCACAACGACCTTGCAACTTGCCAACGGCACGCTTAATCTGGCACAGAGCGCGACCGCGCCGGCCATAGCGAACGCTGGTACCATTACGACAGCAGGCGTTGGCGTAGCACGCGTCTCGCCAGCAGGCGCTGTTACCGGTGTGATCTTGCAGGCTGGCACCGTCGGCGGACAGCTCGTACTGGTCATCAACGAGGCAACCGGTGCCAACAGCATCACTATGGCCGCGAGCGGAACCTCAAATGTGGCCGATGGAACGTCTGATGTGATCGCCGGTGGCATTGCCCGGCTGTTCGTCTATGACAGCTCGACCAATCTCTGGTACAAGGTCGCATAGCTTCTACGAAAGGATACAGCGATGCCCGGCTTTATGAACAATGATGGTTCCGAACTCGTCGGTGGGCAGTTGCCCGGTGGCGCGGGACAGGCGCTGCAACTGGACAGCAGCGGCAATCTGAAGGCGACCATCAACGGCGCGCCCATGAGCGCGCTCAACCCCGTCATCACCCAGCCCCAGGTGATTGCGGCGCTGCTCGCTGGCAAGGTCTTCACCGCCTCCACACCGAAGCTGACCGGCGTGGCGAACAATACCGGCGCGGCCTGCCTGTTCAATCCTTCCAATAGCGGGAAAACCTTGCTCGTAGTTTCTATTCATGGCTACTGCAACGCCGCCGCGCAGGGGACGATTGAGCTCGTCACGGCTGACCCGACGCTGGGAACCGCGATGACGGTCAGCAGCAACGAAGGCGGCAGCGGTGCGCCTGTATCGGTGATTAGCACCAGTGCCAGCTACGCAGCCTCCGGCCTCACTCCATCGGTTACACCCAACGGTGTGTGGTCAACGGCGGCAGGCACGATGATCGAAATCCTGAGCAATGGCAACGCCATCTGGCTTCCGGTTGGTGTGGCGAGTGGTGTAAAACCAACGATTACCACCGGCGCGGCAAATCCCTTCGGCTTTGTGATTACCTGGATTGAGTACTAAGCCATGACCATCATTCCCAATAGCTACGGCTATACCTGCATCACCAAGAATGCCACCGTCGCCTGGGCGCAAGCGCAGCAGGTCATCAATGACCTGCTGAGCCAGAACGTGAAGCGCCTGCGCTTCCAAATTCCCTGGGGCGGCAGCACGAACAAGATGGAGTGGCAAGCCCCGGTGGGGTCAACGTACTACTACAACTGGGCCGCGCTCGACGACCTGGTGGCGCGCTGCGAGGCATCTGGCATCTGGCTGCAGTTCTGCATTCAGAACCCGCCCTCCTGGCACTTGACGACCTACAGCGTCCCCGGCGGCGGCAGCTTTGCCTGGGCGACGCCTGCCGACATGGCGAAATTCGCTGGCGATATCGTCACGCGCTACTCGACGCCGGTGGCACAGGGTGGACATGGTGTGCTGCCCAGCCTCGAATTCGGCAACGAGGATGCAGACCCGTTTGGGCAGGCCAACAATATCCGCGACTATGGCGGCTACATTGCCGGTCTCTGGATCATGGCCTGCGCCCCGGCGGTGCTGGCCATCAATCCCAATCTCTATGTGAGCACCCCGGCACTCTTGCAGCAGAGCACCACGCACTACGCAACCTGGCTGAACTACCTGTATTCCACAGGAGCCGGGCAGTACATGCGTAATACCAATATCCACTACTACAAGGGCAACGAGGGGCCACCGGAGAATAACGGCTTCGCCTTCTCGCAGGCATGGCAAGCTTGCCAGCAGGGCAACGCCGCCAATGGCTACCCCAATCAGAAGATCTGGATCACTGAGACCGGCTGGGATATGAATTCGGATGCCAACCCTGCCCCGCCCAGCTATCCGAGTCCGGCCACCACCTGGGGCTACTTCCAGCAGATGCTCGACGAGGCGCGCTTTTCCGGTCAGATCGAGGTCATGATGTGGTACACCATCGGCACCAACGATACCAAATCGCTGACGGTGCATGGCGGCGCGGACGGGCAACCAGAGGAATACCAGAATCCGCTCTTCGGCAATTTCGGCACCTACGCGGGCAATTATCCCAATCTGCAAGCCGCGCCCGCAAACAACGGCATCGCTGTCACGGCCACCAGCCGCGACGGTCTCATTTCCGTGGGGAGTCGCTAATATGCCAATCAATCCCTGGCCCGTCGGTCAGCTTTCGCCAATCACCATCACGCTCACGCAGGAGAGCCTGGTGGTTGACCTGAGCAGCGCGGCGACGAACCAGATCAGCGTATTGCTCTACCACCAGAACAGCGATGGTTCCTACGCACAAACCGGTACCGGCGCAGGCGTGGTGACGATCCTGCAAAATAAGCCCGGCAAGATTCAGTACGCCCCGGCAGCATCCGATGTCGCAACGGCAGGCAACTACGCTTTTCGAATCAAGATCAACTGGGCGGGAACTACTCCCCAACTCTTCGACTACATCCCCTGGATTATCCAGCCATAAACGAAACATTCGCAACGTAGGCACCGGTTTACCGAGCGCATCGCCGATTCATCGGCACGAAAGGACACACAACAATGTTAGACCTGGCAGAATTCACCTGGGGCCGCTATAACAGCGGACAGGTCGCACCGGCAGGCAGCTACCTGAACCTGCGCACGCTGTGCATTTTTCAACAGACAAGCGACGGAAATGTTCCCGGTGACGGCACCTTCTTTCGCGTCGACCCGTCCGGCTCGCAAACCTTCGCCAACATCGCCACCACTGTGAACAGCGTGCTTGGTACCTCTTACACGTCGGGCAGCTTCCACGCCTGCGCGGGAGGCGACAACGAAACCAGCCCCGGTCAGGGCAGCGACGACGCCTAGAAGCAAGCGCTCATGTCATTCTGGGCGGAGCGAAGAATCTCTCTGTCACGTGAGATTCTTCGCTCCGCTCAGAATGACATGAGCGAAGGAGAATCGGGCATGGGGCAGATCATCAAACGAGGCATCATCCAGTCGTTCGACGCGAGCACCTATACGGCGTCGCTACTGTTGTTGGAGGCGACATCGGAGGCGCTGGTGGGCGTGCCGGTCTCCAATACGCTTGATGGTACATCGGGCCTGGTGGGAGCGTTGTGCGCCGTGCTGTTCTTCGACGAGCATAATCCGACGGACGCGGTTGTCATCGCTGTCTTCGCCAATGCCAGTGTCGGCCTACCAGCGCCTCCACCGGGCCGCGTGACAATTACCAATCCAGTACAGCAATTGAGCAACGCGGCGATCAACGGCGGCACAACACAGACCTTTACGCTGAGCGGCCTGCCCACGGGCATCCTGGCCGTGCTCTTCAAGGTCTACTTCACCAGCGCAACGGCTCCCACCCATCTCGATCTGGCGGCGCACGGCGGCAATCTGAACCAGACCGTCTCGGTGGGAGAATTGCAGGTGGCAGGCGACGTTGTGAATGGCGGGGGTGTTCTGCCAGTCGATGGCAGTGGACGCATCGATATTCGAGCCAACGGCGGCACCTGCACGGTGAACCTGTTCACGTTTGGCTATGTGATGTGATACGAGAGGAGGGTCAGATGCTGCTTTCCGACGTGGAGACAGCGGTACGGCAGGATTTGTTTGATCCGGTCAGCGGAACCAACCTGCGCTGGCAAAATACGGATATCGATCGCGCCATCGACAAAGCTGTGGATCGTTATAGCCAGTACTACCCGAATATTGTGTTTGCGGACATGGCATCAGAGCCGTTCCAGCGCACCTATCCCTATCCCGTACCCTGGAACGCTGCCTATCCGGTGTGGTGGATCGAGCGCGTGCTCTACCCCTTGCAGTCCTACGGTTCGTACTTTTCTCCGCCGGGCGCGGGCATGTCGGCCACAGCCCAGGCAGGGACAAGCCTGGGTACTGGCAGCTATGCGTATGCCGTAACCTTCCTTTCACAGGGCGGTGAGACGACGCCCTCGGCCCTGGTGACGGTGACGACGACCAGCAACAACCAGCAGGTGCGGCTGACCGCCATTCCTATTGGGCCGAGCGCCCCCTCCACGCCCGGTGCGGCCACCAACACCGTCATCGGGCGCAACCTGTACCGCACGCAGGTGGGCGGCTCGCAATTGTTCCTGCTGGCGACGCTCACCGACAACACGACCACCAGCTACACCGACGCCACTGTGGACGCGCTGCTTGCCGCGAAGCCAGCGCCCCCTGCGGTCAACACCAGTGGTGTGATGCTCTGGCCACCCTTCGAGCGCGACTTCGCGGAATATTCCAATCTGTTTGACAGCACGGCCTCGCTGGCGGCTGGCGGCAATCTGGGAGCGCAAGGCGGCATCGGCGTTGGTACGGACCCGACGGGTACGACAGCGCCCAGCTTCACCCTCAAGCTTTCCAGCGCGGAAATGCCGCAGGACTCGACGCTGGTGCTGCGCGTCTTTTACGCCACGAAGCACCAGTTGGACGCCAGCGGCTCGACCATTCCGGAGGTGCATCGCGACATCATCGTGCTGGGTGCCGCGGCCTACGCGATGGAAGCCTATCAAATACCGACCAACGACAATTTCGACTTCCAGGATGGCGCGCTGCGCGACCGCGTCGACGACACAAAGATACCGCTCGCCTGGCTGCAGGCCGCGCAAAACAAGATGCAGCAATTTGAGGCGCGCCTGAAAGAGATCAAGGAGCAGCGCGACTTCGCCGCCTCCTCGAAAGTTCACTGGGGTGACATCGCCGCCCGCTGGCCCAGGTTGTAGAAGGAGCGAAACGATGGCAATATTGGCCGAGTGGATGCCGCTGGTAAACCTGGCATTCTTGATCTTCCTCACCGTTGGCGGCTTCGTCGCCTATCGCGTCGGCTTCGCACACACCACCGAAGAGGTGCAGGAGCGCGTCATCAATGCGCTGAACGTGGAGATCGGCATGTTGCGCGACCGGGTGCAGGCGATGGAAAAGGAGAACGCCCGGCTCTCGCAGGTCATCGTGACCATCACCAGCGCCCTGAAGAAATGGGGGCTGTCCGTCTCCATCGACGGCGAACTGGTCTCGATTAGCGATACTAAGACGACGCAGACCTCGCGCATTCAGAGCTAAAGCGGAAGGAGACAAGCATATGGCAATAGTT
>DASTKE010000224.1:0-5339 GCA_035716105.1 Ktedonobacteraceae bacterium
GTAAAGCGATTGCACGTAGTCGATATCCGCCGCTGTGCCACCATCCACCAGCACGGTGATGCCGCCACCAGGGTTGGTATTGCGAATGGTCTGCACCAGCGCTTGCGACTGCGGAGCCAGCATACTATACTTGCTGATGACTTGAATCATGGTGGTATCGCCCACCACGGAGGTACTGACGAACGCCGCCAGGTAGGGATCGGTGATAAGCTGCGGGTGGCTATAGAGCAACTGGTACTGCGCCAGCGTAAAACGTGGGTCGGCGCTGACAAGGCTGTCGACTCGCGCCACGCGGGGATCGGCTTCGATGCGCTGTACGTAGGCATAGAGCTTGTTAATATTGTCTGGGGTCATCACCGCTCCCTGTGTTTGCACAGCCAGCAGGATGGGCGTTGTCTCGCTGGTGTTGAAGCGCTGTTGCAGCAGATCATACGCCGCCCGTGAAGGCACATAGGTTGGTAAAATCGAGGCGTCGGGGGCCGAGAAACGCACACTGAGGAACGGCAGACCGAGGCCAATCAGCACCAGCAGGACGGGGAGCAGCACGCGGAACGGGTAGCGCATGACGATGTGAGAGAGCCTATACCAGAAGCTTTCGTAGGGCTGCCTTGCCAGTTGTGTCCCGCTATCAGTCCCCCTGCCACGTCGCCAGAGCCAGGACAGGCGCACCGGAAAAGCGTTGATGCGTGTGCCAATGATGGAGAGCGCGGCAGGAAGCAGTGTGGTCGCGGCCAGCACTGCCAGCGCCACGACCAGCAGTCCACCCAGGCCAACTGAGCGCAGCATGTTGATGCGAAAAAAGATCAGTCCAACCAGGCCAATCGAGACCGTGAGGCCGGAGAATGTGACTGCTCGTCCAGCGGTAGCGACGGCGATGGCAACGGCATCATCGACGCTGTGTCCACGCGCCAGTTCTTCACGAAAGCGGCTGACGATGAAGAGCGAGTAATCAACGCCGAGGCCGAGGCCAAACAGCGTCGTGATGTTCAAGACGAAAATGGAAAGGTCTGTGACATGCCCCAGGCCAAAGATGAGGGCGAGGGTGACGACTACCGCTCCACCGCCGACCAGAGCAGGGAGAATCGCGGCCACTACCGAGCGAAAGACAAGTAGCAGCGCGATGATGGCGAAGGGAAAGGCCAGGATTTCGGCCCGTCGCAGGTCGCTTTCACTGACGGACTGAATGTCCTCGTAAAAGACCGGGCTGCCCCCAACATGCACCTGCAAATCTGGCACGGGCTGCAAGCGGCGCTCCAATTCCGGCAGCAGTTTGGGCGCGCTATCGGGATCAGACTTGAGCAATACGTTGACATAGGCGGCATGACGATCCAGCGATATCTGACGCGGGTTGTCCGTAAAGCTCTCAACGCCCGAAACCTCGGACCAGGTGCGTATATTTGCCAGCGCCCTTTGCGACTCAGTGATAAACTGCTGGTCGTAGGCGCTGTACTTCTGGCTGGTAAAGATAACCTGCACAATGGTCAGGTTTAGATGCAGCTTCTGTTGCAGCACATTGATCGCCTGCTGCGACTGCGCGTCCGGGCTGCTAAAGCCGCCTGGATGCAAGATTGAGCTTGCCTGTGGCGCGAAGGGTAGGGAAACGAAGATGGCAACCATCCACAAACCCACAATCAACCAGCGAAAGCGGGTGGCCAACCGCCCCAGATGGTAAAACATACGAGTGCCTTTCTTGTGAGGGAAAGCACGCCTGCCCTCCCTCGGTGCAGCGATAAAGATAAGCAATATACTCTCAAGACGCTTCTCTATGCCTTGAGAGGTAATGAGCTGAATATTCGTCCTTTCGGGGCAGTCGTAGGTGCCTTGAGGCCGCCCGAGAGGCTGTCCGGGGGACAGAGACGGCGAGAGACGGACGCCCGCGCCTTTGATGGAGGGCCAGCGCGGGCGAGCATAAAGCGTCGCCCTTACAGTTCCCCTCTCGACTGTATGCGAAAGTTGGTGTAATATGAGATACACCTGCATATCTATACTAGTAGGCGTCTTGTCGGTGGGCGTCAAGGGTGTTAACACACCAAAAACTGTACAGTACAAATACCTATCCTGCCTTGTGCAGTGTTCCTGCTGCTGGACAGGTTCCAGAGCAGATATACGTCCCGATACATCTTAAAGGGGAGTTTTTATTATGGCAAAGCAGAATACACAGAAGGCGCAGAGCGGTACTTCAGATAGGCACGAGCATGTCAAGGTGATTACGGTCAACCGGCAGGCGTATCATGATTACTTTGTCGAGCGCACCGTCGAGGCTGGCATCTCGCTGGTGGGGACGGAGATCAAGTCGATTCGCGAGGGGCATGTCAACCTGCGCGGCTCCTATGCCATAGGTCGCAAGGGTGAAATATGGCTGGAGAACGCGCACATCGCCGTCTATGAGCACGGCAACCGCTACAACCACGAGCCGATGCGCAACCGCAAGCTGCTGCTGCACCGGCGCGAGATCGACCAGTTGCTCAGCCGGGTGGAGACAAAGGGCTTGACGCTCGTTCCGCTCAAGCTCTACCTCAAGGGGGGTAAGGCCAAAATCGAACTGGGCCTCTGTCGCGGTAAAAAGCTCTACGATAAGCGCGATGCCCTCGCCGAACGCGACATGAAGCGCGAAATAGAGCGCACGTTCCGCACGCACTAAAAAAACAGGGAGTAGCCTATGCCCTCATTCGTTCCAGGTATCGAGTTGAGCCGCCGTTTCTATGTGGAGGTCGTGCGTCCTCTGCTGGCTGAAGCCTTTCCGAACCTCGCTTACGCGGCGGCTCTGCTCGGCCCTGGCAGTGAAGTGCTGGGCTTCGATACAGAGATGTCGATGGATCACGATTGGGGCGCACGCCTGTTCATCTTCCTCAAAGAAGATGATGACAGGCTGGCTGTCCCCATCTCCCTCGTGCTGAGCCAGCACCTTCCGCCCACGTTCGCCGACTTTCCAGTTAATCTCCCCGACATCCCTGATGAGCCGAGAACGCGCTTCATGAAGCAATCCCCGGATGGCCTGGTTAACCATCGCGTCATACCCCTCACGCTACGGAACTTCCTCCGTGTCCAGTTAGGCTATGACCTCGCTCAAGCATTATGCGCCGCCGACTGGCTTACCATTCCCTCACACGCGCTTGGAGAGATCACTGCTGGCGCTGTGTACCATGACGACGTGGGTGAATTAACAGCGCTGAGAATTACCCTAGCGTGGTACCCCTACGACGTGTGGCTCTACCTGCTGGCGTCTGGCTGGCAACGCATCGGGCAGGAAGAGCATCTGATGCCGCGAGCCGGAATGGTGCTTGATGAACTGGGTTCGGCCATCATCGGCTCGCGCCTGGTACGCGATGTGATGAGGCTGTGTTTTCTGATGGAGAAACGCTACGCGCCCTACGCGAAGTGGTTTGGCACAGCATTCCAACGCCTGCACTGCGCTCAAGAGCTATCGCCTCTGCTCTGGAAGGCGCAAGTTGCATCGACGTGGCAAGAGCGCGAATCGGCTCTCTCGCCAGCCTACGAAGCGCTTGCCCGTATGCACAACGCGCTCAGTATCGGTCCGCAACTGCCGGAAAGCGTCTCTCACTTCTACACTCGACCCTTTCAAGTGATTCACGGTGAACGGTTCGCCAGAGCCATTGCGCAGCAGATCAGCGACCCGGAAGTGAAACGGATCGCCGGGCGGCATCTGATTGGCAATGTCGACCAGTGGAGCGACAATACGGATATAGAAGGTCTTGAGCGGGCAAAAATCCGGCAATTGTACGAGTAGCTCGTACAACCGCGCCTCTAAACTAGCCGAACACATTCCTCGTATCTACCGAACGCTTTAGTTTGCCGCCCTCGCTTCTGGGGATGGTGCCTGGTGGCATGAGCGTGATCTTCATGTTCAGACCGAGGCTGCCGTGAATTTCGTGTTGGATTTTGTTGCGCAGGTTGCGTAACTGGTCGTTGACCTCCAGTACTTCGTCGGTAATCACTTCCTGCGCTATCTCACGGAACAGGTCATCGGCAAGTTCGACCTTGACCTCCACTTCGTCCAGTGTCCCCTTGCGTGTGACCACCACTTGATAGTGGGGAACCACGTGGGGAATGCGCTTCAGAACCTCTTCCACCTGCGTCGGGTAGAGGTTGACGCCGCGAACAATCAGCATGTCGTCGGTGCGGCCACGAATTGGCCCCATCCTGGCGTGCGTCCTGCCACATTCGCACGGCTCGTGGTTCAGGTACGTGATATCACTTGTCCAGTAGCGCAGCAGGGGCATGGCTTCGCGGGTCAGGTGGGTGAAGATCAGCACGCCCTCTTTGCCATCGGGCAGAGGCTCGCCAGTCGTAGGGTCGACGACCTCCGGGTAGAAGTGATCTTCCCATATGTGGCTGCCATTGCGCGCCTCGATGCATTCCTGAGAGACGCCCGGCCCCATAATCTCGCTCAGCCCGTAGACGTTGGTTGAGCGAATGCCCAGTTTCTCATCCACGTCGTCGCGAATGGCCTCCGTCCAGGGTTCTGCACCGAGCAGCGCGTATTTCAGACTGATCTCTTCGGGCGAAATGCCCATCTTTGCGAACTCTTCACCTAACGTCTGCGCATAGGAAGGTGTGCAGCAGATCACGTCGGGCTTGAAATCGAGGATGAGGGTGATCTGGCGCTGGGTCATGCCGCCGGAGACAGGGACAACCGCCATGCCAAGCCGCTCTCCACCATAGTGAACGCCGAGGCCACCCGTGAAGAGGCCATAGCCGTAGGCGTTGTGCAAGATCATGCCCGGACGCCCACCGCCAGCCACGAGCGAACGCGCCATCACTTCCGAGAAAATATCGATATCGTTGCGGGTATAGCTCACGACCGTCGCCTTGCCCGTCGTGCCGCTGCTGGCATGGACGCGAACCACCTGCTCTCGCGGCACCGCCAGCAAGCCGAAGGGATAATGCTCCTTCAAGTCCTGCTTGCGCGTAAAAGGCAGCTTCGGCAGGTCGTCGAGGGAGTGGATATCTCCGGGTTTCAGGCCAGCGCGGTCAAACGTCTCACGATAGAACGGCACGCGCTCATAGACATAGGCCACCATGTTACGCAGGTTCTCATCCTGAAGCTTTCGCAGCTTCTCACGCGGAAAGGTCTCGACCTCGTTGTAGACATCCATAAACAGCCCTCCCTACTCTCGGACGAACGTCGATGATGCGATGTGTTCATCACCATTATACAACGGGCTGAGAGCGCATGGATGTGTAAAAATCAGACTGCTTTGAAGCGCTCGAAGGGTTGGTGGCAGGCGTGGCAGTAGCAGATGGCGCGACAGGGGGTGGGGCCGAAGAGATTTTCCAGGCTGGTATTGGTCGAGCCACAGTAGGGACAGGCTGTGACG
>DASTKE010000225.1:0-4761 GCA_035716105.1 Ktedonobacteraceae bacterium
CGGTGCGCTCGATCAATCGGCGCCTACATCCGTCCCACGTCGTTGCTGGATGAATTTGTGGAAACTCATAATCCCGCCTTACGGCTGTGCCGCGTAATTGCGCAGCATCTCTTGCAGGCTATCGCCGCCGAACTTCTCAAGCACGGCCTCGGTGAGCACAATGGCCATCATGGCCTCACCCACAACCCCGGCTGCCGGGACCACACAGACATCGCTGCGTTCGTAGCGGCTGGCCTCGATATTCTCCCCCGTGGCCAGATCGACGGAGGGCAGAGGATGGGCCAGGGTGGGAATGGGCTTGACGCCCACGCGCACCACCAGAGGCTCACCATTGGTGATGCCCCCTTCAATACCCCCGGCGTTGTTGCTCAGATGAAACCAGTGGTCCGCTTCGTGGCGCAGCACATCATGCACGTGCGAGCCGGTGGTGTGCGTCGCCTCAAAGCCGGCCCCGATCTCCATCGCCTTGACGGAGGGAATGCTCATCATCGCCAGCCCCAATCGAGCGCTCAAGCGCCGATCCCACTGGCTGTAGCTGCCGAGGCCGATGGGAACGCCGAGGGCCACCACCTCGAAGACGCCGCCGCAGGTATCGCCTTGCTGCTTGGCCTGCACGATGCGAGCGATCATCTGCTCGCTCAGGGCAGCATCCGCACAGCGCACCGGCGAGGCTTCGACCGCTGCCCACAGCGTCTCGGGATAGGACTCGCGAGTCATGGTGCGCGGCGTCTGATAGCCCACCTCGACAATGGAGAGCACGTGACTGTGAATGGCCATGCCCAGGTGCGCGAGCAATTGGCGGCACAGGCCACCCACCGCGACACGGGCAGCGGTCTCCCGCGAACTGGAGCGCTCAATCACGTTGCGAATATCGCGGTGTCCATACTTGATGGCCCCGGTAAAATCGGCATGGCCGGGCCGGATGCGCGTCACCATTTCGCCCGCGCTCTCGGCCTCCAGCGGAGCCGCGCTCATGCGCTCCTGCCAGTTGACCCAATCGCGGTTCTCAATCTGCATCGTGATGGGCGAGCCGAGCGTCTGTCCGTGACGCACACCAGAAAGCAGGCGCACGCTGTCCTTCTCGATCTTCATGCGCCCCCCACGTCCATAGCCTCCCTGTCGACGCCGCAGGTCCGCGTCGATGATCGAGGTATCGACCGGCATCCCCGCCGGCAAGCCCTCTACAACTATCGTCAGGGCAGGGCCATGCGACTCACCTGCCGTTAAAAAACGAAACATAAGCCGTTCTCTCCATAGCAACTATAACGTAGAATCTACGGACTTTTTTCAGATACAGGTTCTGCCTCTGCCTCATCCAGTACCACATTGTCCCCCGTTATGGGCAAAGTTGTCCCGGTAATAGCGGGGGGGTTGACCCGCTCGTTCCTTAGCAGGGAGACGATGGCGAGGCAGGCCAAAGCCGCGCCGAGAAGATAACCGGCGATCAGGTCAGTGGTCAGGTGGTAGCCGATATAGAAATGAGCGAAGCCGCCCCCAAAGGCTACGACCAGCGCGATAGCCATAGCCAGCAGTCGCGGGACAATGGGCTTCACGTGCCGCCACGCTAACCAGCAGACCAGCAAGCCGATGTAGCACCAGCGTATGGCATGGCCACTGGGGTAGCCATAATGGGGATCAGCGTCCGCCAGCGAAAAAGGCGTCGTCGCAGCAGTGTAAGCATTCGCTATACGCCACTGCGAAATGACCGGCGCTTTCCACCACAAACCCAGGTACAACATAAGACGTGTGGAGTGCGGCGCGTGCCACAACTGGGGGCAGGAAAGCGAACCGAGGCCGAGCGACTAGCGATCCGGCAATGGCTGGGCAAAATACTGCTTGCCGAGATACTCGGCACCGACTCCAAGCAGGAACAGCAGGCAGATAGAGAGCAGCACGCGGGGCCGGTAGCGCAGGAGCAAGCAGATACCTCCCAGCAGGAGCACAATGATCAGCGTCGGTACGGCATTTCCCACCTGCCCCCACTGGCGCAACACGCAATCGGCCCCCGTGAGAGGCCGCTGTAAGAGCCATTGTTCCGTGTACAGCGTCGGGTATATCAAGGCACCCGCTACAACCACTCCTGTAAAGACCACAAACAACACGAGTAGAACTCCTGCTACCCATAGCCACCTGTGTCCTATCGAAATACGTTTCATCCGTTCTAACATACACCATCTATTTTAAGAATTTTTCGCCATTCAAGTCATCCACACTGCAATATATCTGATTCTACGAAAGAAGGCAACCATCCTGGGGGTAATGTATCGTTTGCCACATTCGACCCTTCGCCAACGATACATTACCCCCAGGATGGAGATCCGCTCATTTTAGCTCATCATTTTGCGCGTTACACTTACGCTTCTCTTTCGTGTAAGAATACAGCGTGTTATTTTATTGCTCCCGTGGTGCTTCTGCACGGTTTTTGTTACCTAAGAGCAACTGTATAACTAGCCTTTTCATATTCTTTTTACAAAAAACTATTGACACAGGCAAAAGCGTAATTTACAATATACATTAATCGCAGACTTTTTTATTTATTGACCCCTGCTCCCAAATAAAATTTCAGTTGTCTATGGAGGGAACAATGTCCTCTGAAGAATCACATGCTTTGATTGGTCAATCAGTCGGAGCGAAGTTACGAGCAGCACGGCTAGCACAGAAAATGACCCAGAGTCAGTTGGCGACACCTGACTTTTCGGTAAGTTATATTTCGGCTATCGAGCGTGGGCAGATTCACCCATCTCTACGCGCACTCGAAATTCTGGCGAATCGTCTGGGTCTCTCCTCTACACAGTTACTGCCGAAAGCAGGTCAGGATGGAGAGAGGGGCAGCATTCCCCCGGTTGCTCCATCGAATGAGGAGAACCTCGATCTGTTGCTCTTAGAGGCACAGGTCTGCCTCTGGCAAGGCGAATTTATCATCGCAGTAGCACGGTTGGAACCGCTGACCAAAAAGCGTATGGATTACCGGCGCAAGACGCGGCAGCGTTCGCTACTGGGTGCGGCTTATCTCGCAGCCGACCGGCTTGCTGAAGCTGAAGCGATCCTCAGCGATGGCATAGACCTGGCGCGGGACCATGACGATAGCTACAGCAAAATCCGGCTGTATTATCAGCTCGGCCTTACCCACGCGGCCATGCATAACTATGCGCAGGCGCTCTCGTCTCATGAGCACTGTCTCAAGCTGATGGAAGAGGCCAGCCCGGATGATCCATTCCTCAAGGCGCAAATCTACTTTCAAATGGGACAGCACGCTACTGCCCTCAATGAGATTGAGATGGCACTTGAGATGTTCCAGCAAGCCATTCTTGTTGATAACGCACTGGCGACTGCTGATCAGCGGAAAGCGGCCTACTGGGCCATCAGCCAGCATTACATCGACAACGAAGACTACACCCTGGCCGCGCTCTACGCCCATAAAAGCCAGTTCCTGGCCGACCAACAATCGTCGCAGTTGTTGATGAGCGAAATCTATCATTATCTGGGCCGCGCCATCCTGCGCGGGGATCAAGAGGCGGCGCACACCTACCTGATGAACGCGCTGCAAGACGAGCGAGTCCTGCGAGATCAATTGGCCCGCGCCAGCATCACCACCAGCCTGGCCGAATGGTTTCTCAAGCAAAAGGCGCTGCGCGAGGCAGAGGAGCACGCGATACGAGCCTACAACATGGCGGTCAACGCTGGTGATACCATTGTCGCGAAGGAAGCGCTGCTTACGCTGGCTCGGATTGAATACGCCCTCGACCGCTACAAGGATGGCGATGGTCATTTCGTGGCCGGATTGGAGATGCTGGAACGCCTGGGCCTGCAAGAGGAGTTGACCGATCAAATGGCTCGCTATGCCCAACTGTTGGAGGAGCGCGGCATGGTTCACGAAGCGCTTCAGTACTTTAGACGCGCCTTCGAGGGCCGGCAAAAGATCACGACGCACGGTTAAGAAACGCTGGCGCACGTGCAGGTAAGCGATACCACAACGTCGTTTACCTGCTTTTTTACGCGGGACGTACTTCTACCCGCATAAAGGTTATCTCCAGCAAAGAGCGATCCTGCGGATTGTCCAGGCGCAATTCAGTATGACCGAGCACGGTGACAAGATTACCCTGCACATCAACAGGTGCTGTGCTGCTGATGGCGTGCGGGTTGCCTCCTATCCAGCGAATTGGCTCTATCAGGGAACCGAGAGGAATAGAGACGCTGGCATAGTGGTCGCGCAACGTCTTATCCAGACCATGCAGGTGCAGTTCCAGCGCATCTCCTTGCTGCACAATCGTCCCGGTAAAGGCGCGATCCTGGAGATGAATAACCATCTGCCCCTCGGCCTCTATGCGGTGAGGCAGCCCTGCTTTGCGCACCGTCGCTTTGTGACCCTGACGCGCACCCGCGCCCGTCAGTGCTGGCGAGTAGGCATGGAGAGCGGGACTGGACGTGCTGGGAGTTTCCGGGTACTCGAAAAGGGTCGCTACTCGCACGAGGTCCTGTAACGCTCTCGCACGCATCGCGCTCTGCTCGATGTGCGTGCTGGTGCTGATCGCCAGTTGCAGCAAAGCGCGAGCCGTAGCAGCTTCGTCTCGCTTTTCGCGATGCGCCTGCTTTAGCACAGCCTCCGCCTGGCTGATTAAAAGCTGGCAGAGCTGCACGAGCAGGCGTACAGAGGAGAAACCAGCGCTCAGCATGCCAGTCTGCAACGCTTGCGGCTGGCTCTCGTCTACCTCTAGAGCGGCGTGCAGCGCATCATAAAGATCTAGATATGTGGCATGACAG
>DASTKE010000226.1:0-4595 GCA_035716105.1 Ktedonobacteraceae bacterium
TCACCCAGCGTATTCAGCCGCTCCCAGAGTTCCTCCGGCGTATTGATCTTCGTAATGCCGATGGTCGAAGCCTCCGCACGCGGCTTGAGCAGCCAGGGGCCGGGTATCCGCTCCATAAACGCCCGGATGGCATCGTAGGTAAAGATGGAGACAAAATCGGGTACGGCAACGCCAGCTTCCCGCGCCCCGACGCGCATCGCCAGCTTATCGCGGAAGTAGCGCACGCCGCTATCACCCATGCCCGGCAAGCGTATATGCTCGCGCACAGCCGCCGCGACCCACACATCGTAGTCATCCAGCCCAACTACACGATCAATGGCGTGCGAGCGCGCAAGATAGCTCACACCGTTTATCACCTCGTCCATTTTCGATAGATCAGGCATATGAAAGAATTCATCGATGCTTTCCCTGGGCCAGTTCGCGTGCTCCAACTCCGACACGGTCAGCAAAATCACATTACAGCCCTGCCGCTTGCACTCGCGAATAAACTCTTGCCCCTTCTCATAACTGGCAATGCACAGCATCGTCTTCGGCGTTCTATCTATCATTATCACCTCTCACAGTACGCTGGCTCTCCCGCAGCAAAAAAAAGTATGTAAAGTACAGACACGATAGTATAGCATATGGCCGGAGAACTGGAGCAAAGCTCAAGCATCTGAACGCTTCTCAGTTGCATCTCAGCCTCTTCACAGAGGCAATTCAGCCAGGTGGCACTCCGGTCATCATCAGCGAGTAGCCGCGAACGCGGAATTATAACAACGGGCGGAGAGGCAAAAGCAGGGTCTCGGCGAGTTTCTCAAGCAGAGAACGTTGCCGCCATTCCTCCAGCGTCAGTTCACGAGTGTTTGAGGCATCCTTGAGGAAAATGTCCTCCATCTGGCGTGCCAATGCCTCGTCATACACTTCGGCATTCACCTCGAAATTGCCTACCATGCTCAGTCGATCCATATTGGCTGTGCCAATCGTTGACCAGGCACTGTCGATAGTCGCGGTTTTCGCGTGAACCATCGCGTTCTGATAGAGAAGCAAGCGAATGCCTCCCTTGAGGCACTGCATGTAATAGCCACGCGCCAACCAGTCAGTAAGCACATGGTTCGAGGTCGCGGGCAGCAGGATACACACATCTACCCCACGTTGGGCAGCCGCGAGCAGCGCCTGCAAGATGATGCGGTCTGGGATGAAATACGCGTGAGTCAGGTACACATGGTGTTGCGCGCGGTCAATCGCTTCAAGGTACGTGGTGCGGATCGGGAAGATAAGCAGCTGGGGGTCATTGCGATGGATGTTGATGTGGGGGTCCCAATCTCGTGTCCCAAGATCTGGGAGGGTGGGGAGATGCCGTTTCCGGTGGGCATTCCAGAAGTCGATGAACACGTTTTCCAGTTCCCAGGCAGCAGGTCCTCTGATGCAGGCATGGGTATCACGCCACGCAGTCGCGTAGAGCGAGCCGATATTGTAGCCACCCACAAAGGCAGTGTCTCCGTCGACGACCAGAATCTTGCGGTGGTCACGGGCATAACTGCGCAAGTGGAAGGGATGCCAGTGCCAGGAGAGAAGTGGGTACTCCAGTACATTCAGCGCCGTCGGAAAGCGCTTAAAGCGGCGTGGAACGACCAGATTGGCAAAACTATCAAAAATGATATAGACGGCAACGCCTCGTTCTGCCGCCCGAATAAGTTCCTGTTTAAACTGCCGCCCGATCTGGTCGTCCTTCCAGATAAAGGTTTCCAGCACAATACGTTCTTGCGCCTGCCGGATGGCATGCAGCATGGCCGCGTAGAGGTCTTCACCATAGGTATAGAGTTGCACCTCTGAATGGGCAACCTTCTCCGGCACAGGACGCGAACGCGGGAAACGTCCCTGCGGGCGGCTGCGTTTTCGCCAGGCATCGATCACAAGAAGGATACTGATTACCAGAGTTTGAGCGCCGAAAAAAAGGGCAAGACTCCATGCCAACAGGCGGCGAAGCATACGAGTACTCACCATCTCCTCTTCTCACAGTGTCCAGGTTCTTCCACAACAGAAAAAAGGAGCGTGTGAAGCGACGTTGAAGCTATTGGCGAACGGGTATCTGCTGGAATGACCAGCGATTCCCATCGGGATCGCTAAAATAGGCAAATGATCCCCAGGGCATAACTTCGATATCACTGATGGCAACACCTCGTTTAAGCAGTTCGTCGCGTACTTCATTCACGTCCGATACCACCATTTGCAGACCTTTGACTGATCCTGGCGGCATGTCTGTAATCCCAACCCCAATCACGATTGAGCAGGCGGAACCGGGAGGTGTCAGTTGGACGAAACGAAGATCATCCCTGACCTGGTAATCATGATCCGCGTGAAAGCCGATCTTCTCCGTATAAAAAGCCTTTGCGCGGTCAACGTCCGAGACGGGAACCGCTACGAGTTCTAGTTTCATTTCCATAGAGAAAATATACCAGAGGGCAACGTGGAATGTCAACGTGTCAATAGCAGCTTAACAAGCTTCACACTCATTGTATTCCCATGAGTTTTTGTAACACGGCCAATTTTACCACTTTTCGAACAGTCAAACTCTTTCAGTTCCAATGTCCAAAATGATACTATTATAGCAGCGCTAATGAGCTTTCATGATGATGGGTACTGAGGAATTGAAAGTGGATTACAGATGATAAAACAGGAAAGGAGATGTTCCTGACGCTGCGCAGATCGAAGTACTGCTGCAAGCTGACGGGTAACAGAAGGGAGGTGTTCCAGAATATCTGCTACCGTTGAAACGATGAGATGTCACACCTCAAAAGGAGGCGACGATGCCAGTTAACCCGATGGATTACAACGACAAAGATACCGTACTCGACGTAGCGCGTACCGAGCGCGCTAAATTCTACGACATCATTGACAATCCAGATACCTGGTACGTCCAGACGCGCTGCACTGAATGGGAAGTGCGCGACATGGTCGGCCACATGATCGACGTCACAGAAGGCTACCTGACCGGCTGGGATATGGCTCGCAAGGGTGAAACCGGCAATGCGCTTGGCCTGAACGTCATGAGCGACCGGCTCAACGAACATGCTCAGGCATTCCGCAGCCTGCCACGCGAAGAAGCCATCTCCCGGCTCAAAAGCGACTCAGATCAGGCGTTCGCTATTTTCGATGCCCTCGGCCCTGAAGAGTGGATGGGTGCCGCCATCCCTCATCCCTACATGGGTCCTATACCAACCTGCTTCTATCCCTCCTTCCAGATCATCGACTACGGTATCCACACGTGGGATATGAAATGGGGCCTGGGGGACAAAACTGGAAAGCTCGATGAGCGCACTGCCGGTGTCCTTATGCCCTACATGTTTATCGTCATGCAGTACACAGTAGATGAGGAATCGGCCAAAGGGGTAGATGCTGTATTCGGCATCGTCGTCGACGGCGAATGGGGTGGCCAGTGGCGCGCCACAGTCAAAGATGGTCAGTTCACATGTGTTCCAGCCGACAGCCTTGATGACGTGCAAGCCATTTTCCACTTCAAAAATGCATCGGATTTCGTGCTCACCACCTATCAACGCTTTCCGGGTGGCGAGACGAGCGGAGACCCCAAAGTAATCGACCAGATCCGCCACCTGTTCTTCAGGATATAGGAATCTGGCAAGTGCTAAAGTATCCGTAGGGGTGGGAACCTTTGTGGTCGTCCAGGACAAGGGCAGAACGGGTGAGGTCTGTCTGCACCAGACCCCACCCGGCACATCCTATTGCTCCTGCCTCGGAAGGGAAATTTATCCCTTCCGAGGCGACCTCAGCAAAAACCTACCCCTGGAGTGGAGGTACAATTGTGTCTAAAATCCAGGCTCAAGGTGTTCACCATATCACATTCGTTGGCTCCAACCGGGAGGCAACCATTGATTTCTACCAGGGAGTGCTAGGAATGCCACTGGTTATGGAGCAGCCCAATCTCGATGTCCCGGAAGAGACCCACCTCTACTTCGACGCGGGCGATGGGCGGTTGATCACGTTCTTCGTGCGTCCCACGCGGGTAAATGATCCCACTCCCAATCCAGAAGGCATCGGCAACCTGCATCACCTTGCTTATACCGTCTCGCATGCGACTTACACCCAGGTCGCTCAACGCCTCAACGAGCGCGGCATTTGGAACACGGGCAACATCGACCGTGGGTTCATGGACTCAATCTACTTCAGAGATCCCAATGGACAGCTGCTCGAGATGGCCTGTTACAAGTTTGTTCCACCGGAAGGCTACAGCATTGCCGACGTACTCGCCACGGCCCACCGTCTTCGGGTGGCCGCCGGTGCCTACAGTATCGATGATGTCCACCTGGCCGACGCCATCGCCGAGCTGACACAGCGTAAAGCTCCTTCCACGACGGAGGTGGCTCTGACATGACACCTCCCGCCGCTCACGATGCGGAGCCTCAGAACACGCTCTGGATGGCGGACCAGCGCCAGCCGCTACCGGTTGTGCTTGCCGGCGAGCCTCCTGAGAGCGCACGGGCGGCGATGATTATGCTGCATGGGCGCGGAGCCACCGCGCAGGATATCCTGACATTAACGGCAGACCTGCACTCGCCTGGTTTTATCTACCTTGCGCCGCAGGCTACCGGAAATGC
>DASTKE010000227.1:0-6863 GCA_035716105.1 Ktedonobacteraceae bacterium
CTTGCTCAAGACGCTGCCGGGTCTCAAGAACGCACTCAACGGACAATCTGGCAATCGAATTGCCTATGAGCAGAATCGCGACTGGCTCTACAGTTACGTCCCGGTTGACTGGCTGCATAGCTCTATTCCCATCAGTGGCACAAACTGGGCGGTCGCTGTGCAGCGCCCGACGGATGTCACCTTCGCATCGGTAATCAGTTTCCAGCATAGCTTGATTATCGCGCTGGTGATGCTCATCGTAGGTGCGAGCGTCTTCTGGTTTGTGATGCACGGCTGGGTGGTTGCGCCGCTTGCGCGCCTGGCCCAGGCCGCGGGGCAGATCAAGCCCGACCAGGAAAAGAAAGTGACCGATAGCAAACTGCTTGCCAGAGAGCGCAGTCGCGGCGACGAAATCGGCAAGCTGATCTCGGCCTTTTCCACCATGGAGGACGAGATACACTCGCTGTTCCGTAAAAGCGATGAGAGGAGCCAGGCCCGTCTGCACACGTTGGATGCCATTATGCGTAGCATCGACGAGGGCGTCTTGCTGGAACGTCCCGATGGGCAGATCATCTACGCCAATCACAACTACACGCAATTCGTCGGCATTCCGCCGCAGGAAGTCCTGCTCGATTTTGACTCCTTCAATGAAAACCATCTGATGGAAAAGTTGCTGGCGATGATTGTGCAGCCCGATGCGTATCTCGAGGCCACGCGGCGGGCGGAGGAGGCAAACAGTCCATCGCAGGTGATCGAATTTCAGGTACATGGCTACTACAACCGCTTCGGGCAGTGGATTCCCGTGCGCCGCGACATCCATATGCGCCTCTTTGAGGTGCGCGACCTGACGGGACAGCTTATCGGACGTGGCAAGGTCTTCAATGATGTGACGCAGCAGAATAAGGCGGAGCAGCTCAAGAAAAACCTGCTTGCCATCGTCTCCCATGAACTGCGCACGCCGCTCACCGCCATTAAGGGCTACGCGACCAGCCTGTTGGAAACCGACGTCGAACTGGACGATGCTTTACAGCGCCATTTCCTGCACCGCATCGTCGCGGAAGGCGACCGCATGGCTGAGCTTGTGACCAACCTGTTAGAGATGTCGCAGCTTGAGGCCGGCACGCTCAAACTCTTTCCCGCGCTGCACCGGTTGGATGTGCTGATTGAAGAAGCTCTACCAGTCGATGACGAGCACACGATTCGCGTTGCATTACCGGGAGATATCCCCTTGCTCTACGTTGACCGCAAGCGCATGGAGGTCGTATTCAGCAATCTGGTGGAAAATGCCCGGCGTCACGCGGGAGCCGGTGCGCTGATAGAGATTTCCGCACGCTACGAGGCTGAACATGCAGACGAGGGGCTGTACCTGGATTTTGCCGATAACGGGCCAGGGTTGCCTGAGCATCTGACCGAGCGCGTCTTTGATCGTTTCTATCAGGTCGATGGGGGGCGAGAGCGCAGCAGTAGCGGGGTGGGCCTGGGGCTGGCGATCTGTCGCGGCTTCATCGAGGCGCACGGTGGGCGTATCTGGGCGGAGAACTGCGCTGGTGACACGACTGGTGCCATTTTTCACATCTGGTTGCCTGCGACAGTATTTCGTATGGCGGGTTCACAAACAACGGGAAAACTGCAGGATGTCGTATAAGTTTGTAAGTATCTAGTAAGGGATCATGATATGCCGCAGGAAAAGCATATTCTGGTGGTGGATGATGAGCCGGGCATTCAGGATTTTATCCGGCACAACCTGGAATTGCGCTCATTCAAGGTCTCACTAGCCAGCAACGGCCTGGAAGCGCTGGCTCTCTTCGATCAGGGCAACTTTATCCTGGTCATTTTAGATATCATGATGCCGAAAATGGATGGGTTGGAGGTCTGCCGCCGTATTCGCCAGATCAGCACGGTTCCCATCATCGTGCTGACCGCGCTGGGTGAAGAGGCCGATAAGATCGCGGCGCTGGACCAGGGGGCCGATGATTACCTGACCAAACCCTTCGGCGTGGGTGAGTTGCTGGCGCGCATCAAAGCCGTGTTGCGCCGCAGCCACTGGACGGAAACGCCTGTTTCGGTAGGCGTCCAGCGTTTCGGCAAACTGGAAATCGATTTTGAGCAGCGCCGTGTCTGGCGCGAAGGCGACCTTGTTAAGCTCTCGCCCACCGAATTCAACCTGCTGCAAGAACTGGCCTTGCACCCCGGCAAAGTCTTTACGCACGAAGCCCTGCTCAGGCGTGTCTGGGGCAGCGAATACCACAGCGAATCCGAATACCTGCGGGTCTATATCGGTCGCCTGCGTCGCAAACTCGAAGCCGATCCCGCTCGCCCTGTGCATATCCTGACCGAACCCGGCACCGGCTATTATATGGTCAAGTGACCATGCTATTCCTCTCTACATCTCTCATACACTCGCTCCCTATATGCCTCTTTCGCATATGAGAGCATATTCCAGTTTGAATTTAGCAAAGTTTGTCGTCTTATATTATGAGATATCTGTTGATGCTATAATGGTACCGTCAAGTAGGTGCGTATCTCACTGACTTGTTGCGCTCGTTTGCCGGGTGGAAGTTGCTGCTGGTGGTTGTTGCTCTAGCTCTGAATGAGAGGTGCATCGAGTGGATGAGCGAATATCTTTCCATGAACGTTTGAAACGCGCACGGGAATCGCGAAATTGGACCCAGGCGGATCTGGCCGAGAAACTGGATTGCGCAACCAAAACGGTGAATCGCTGGGAGAATGATCAGATTCCACAGGCCAGGTATCGTCGGCAGTTATGCGAACTTTTCGAAATGAGCGCCGAGGAGTTGGGCCTGATTCAGTCAGACAACCAGCAACGGCCCTCCCTTTCCCCATCTCCTTCGCACAGTCCTCCACAAATTCCAGATGTCTCTACACTCGTCTCCGATCCCATCAGCCCCTCAGTCAATGGAAAAACTCCTGTCACACCTGAGACATATTCCCCTGCTGATGATGTCGTCGATAAGACTATATCCGCATCACATGTTCAGCGCAATCAGGTGTTTCACAGCGCGTCACTGCGCGAAGATTGGGACGAGGCTCCCTATCTTGAACGCCTGTATGGGCGCGATCAGGAGTTGGTTGATACAGGGTGCTGGATTGAGGAAGAGCGCTGCCGCGTTGTGGCCGTACTGGGTGTAGGGGGTGTTGGTAAGACAGTATTCGCGACAACGCTGGCACGACAGATAGCTTCTAGCTTCGATAACGTTTTCTGGCGTTCATTGAGGGATGCCCCGCCATTGCCGCGTATCCTCCAGCAGGCTATTCATTTTCTTTCTCATCAGCAGCAGGGACAGTTGCCGAAGGGTGTGGATGGGCAAATCCGCCTGCTGATGCAGTGCTTGCAGGCACAGCGCTGCCTGTTCGTGCTCGATAATGTCGAGTCAATTTTCCAATCGGGGAAGCAGACTGGCACGTATCGAGAAGGCTACGAAGACTATGGAAAGCTGTTCCAGCGCATCGGCGAGATGCCGCATCAAAGTTGCCTCATCTTGACCAGCCGCGAGAAACCAAAAGAGGTGACTCGCCTGCAAGGGAATGATACTGCCGTGCGCGTCTTGCGGCTCCCCGGTGTCGGGGAAGTCGCCGGGCGAGCGATGCTTGCCGGAAAAAAGCTCTTTGGCATCGATGAGCACTGGCGCGAGCTGATTGATCTCTACGCGGGTAATCCGCTGGCCTTACAACTGATTGCGGTGCAAATTCAAGATGTATTTAGCGGTGACATTGCGCGTTTCCTGGAAGTCGAACAGAGCACGTTGGGTGATATCAACGATCTGCTCGAACAGCAATTTCAGCGGTTATCGGCACAGGAACGCACCATCCTGTACTGGCTGGCGATTGAGCGCGAACCCGTCTCGCTCGCGGATATCCAGGAGGACATGGTTCGCTCGCTCTCAAAGGGAGAACTCTTTGAAACGCTGCATTCGCTGCGCCGCCGCTCACTGATCGAGAGCCGGGAAGGCGGTCGTTTTACCCTCCAGCCAGTCATTATGGAATATATCATCAATTACCTGCTCAGGCGAATGCAGAAAGAGTTCCGGGAGGATACATTTGGAGCCTGGACAGGCTACGCACTGGTGAAAGCGCAGGCGAAGGACTATGTGCGCGAGAGCCAGCAGCGTTTCATCCTCGCCCCGCTCTCGGAGCGCTTACTTCTGATAGAGGGGCGGGAAGAACTCAGGCAGCAGCTTATGAAGATGCTTTCCACGCAGCGTCATGCTTCTCCTTCCATGCGCAATTACCTGGCAGGCAACATCATCAACCTGCTCATTCACATGGGCTATGATCTGCGCGGCATGGATTTCTCTTCTCTGTTGATCTGCCAGGCCGCTTTGCAGCAAGCGGTACTGCCAGAGGTGAATTTCTCGCACGCCCATTTCATTGACTCGACCTTTAGCTATGCCTTTGGCAATGTGGTCTCGCTGGCCTTTAGCCCTGATGGCAACTTGCTCGCTGCCGGGAGCGCGACGGGTGAGATACGCATCTATCAGGCACAGAGTAACAAACTATTGCTGACCTGCTCTGGCCATAACGATGCTGTCTGGTCGCTGGCCTTCAGTCCCGATGGGCAACAGCTTGCCAGCAGCAGCGATGATATGAGCGTCCGCGTCTGGAATACGAAAACTGGCTATTGCCAGCACCTTTTCAAGGAGCATACCAATCGCGTGCGGGCCGTCGCCTTTAGCCCTGACGGGTGTCTGCTGGCGAGCGGCAGCGACGATCAGACCATTCGCATCTGGCATGTGGAATCTCAACAATGTCTCGCCAACCTGTCTGATCACAGCGGGCGTATCTGGTCGCTGGCCTTCAGTCCCGATGGGCAGGTGCTGGCAAGCGGGAGTACCGATCGAACGATTCGCCTGTGGGATGTTGCGACATGGCAATGCATCAAAACGATACAGGGCGCTGACAACTGGATACGCTCTGTGCGTTTTCACCCTGCCGGTAGCATCCTTGCCAGTGGCAGCGACGATCATCTTGTGCGCCTGTGGGATGTGGAGAGCGGAGACTGTCTGAAGACGCTTCAGGGGCATGGCAACCGCGTCTGGTCAGTCGCCTTCAGTCCTGATGGGCGATTGCTCGCCAGTGGCAGCGAGGACAAGATGACTCGCGTATGGGATGTAGAAACGGGTCAGTGCCTCCAGACCTTGCACGCGCATACGCATGGGATTCGCGCTGTGGCCTTTCATGGAGATGGGAACACGCTCGCCAGTGGAGGTGATGACCAGTGCTTGCGTCTGTGGGATGTCAAGACTGGTCGCTGCCTTCGAACGCTTCAGGGCTACGCGAACCGGATATGGTCGGTTGCGTTCAGCGGCGATGGAGAGACGCTGGTGAGCAGCGGCGAGGATCAATCGATTCGCCTCTGGGACGTGGCTGCGAGAAGATGTGTGAAGACGTTGCACGAACCGGAGCATGGCATACGGTTTGTCGCATGTAGTCCCAATGGACGGATGCTGGCAAGTTGTGGTGAAGATCAAACCGTGCGTTTGTGGGACGCGGAAAGCGGACGCTGTTTGAGAATATTAAAAGGCCATGCGAACTGGGTACGAGAGGTGGTGTTCAGCCCGGATGGGAGCTTGCTCGCCAGTGGCGATGAAGATCATCTCATCTGTTTATGGGAGGTGAGTACCGGTCGCTCCCTGCGCACGCTCGTTGGTCACACGGATTGGATACGATCTCTGGCGTTCAGCTCTGATGGGCAACTGCTTGCCAGTGGCAGCGACGATTGGACGGTGCGCCTGTGGAATATCCGTACAGGTGAATGCCTGAAGGTATTGCAGGGACATACAAATCGTGTCCGGTCGGTGACATACAGTCCCAACGGTCGCTTGATAGCCAGCGCGAGCGAAGACCGTACTATTCGTCTGTGGAACAGTGAAGATGGGATCTGCGTCAAAGAATTGCAGGGCCACACCGGTTGGGTCTTATCGGTCGTTTTCAGTCCTGATGGCTTTCTACTTGCCAGTGGCAGTGATGATCAGACCGTGCGCCTCTGGCAAGTGAATACCGGACAGTGCCTCAATATATTGTCCCGGCATGACGGACGTGTACGCTCGGTAGCCTTCCATCCAGGCGGAGCACTGCTGGCAAGCGGGGGGTATGATGGGCTGATCCTGCTCTGGGATGTGCAGACAGATACCTGTACAGGCACTCTTATCGGCGAGCGACCATACGAAGGCATGAATATTACCTCTGTGCAGGGCTTGACGGAGGCACAAAAGGAGGCGCTGCGAGCATTGGGGGCGGACGAGCAGATGTAGCTACGTCAGAATATGTCAAAACATTTCAAATTGCACCAAATTGTCCCAAGAATGTCCGTTTTGTGGGATTTTCTTGTCTCAGCTTAGCAGCTATGCTTTGAGCGGGTGGTGAAAGAGGCTGTGTTGGCAGGCGAATGAGCGAAGACAGTGAAAAATTTCAGAAGTGGAACTCATGAAAGGACAAGCTGATGCATAAGCTGCACATGTCTATGCGATGTTATGAACGGTTCGTCGAAATGTTCCCCGAAAATGTGGCCGAGGCGGAGGTGATGATTGAGCACCTGCTCAGCCACATCCTGCTGGAATTCTTTGAAGCGATCGCGATAGATGAGGTATCCATCACGCGCCCCTCTGATGGAGAGCAAGGGGCTTCTGTCGTGATTCGCGCTCAATGCGAGAGCATGTCTGCTCCATTCCTCGCCTGTGACGAGGAGTTCCTCGAACTGTCGCTGGAGGGCAGCATCAGTTGCGCCCTGGTGGAACTGCTCGGCACTGTAGGCGTGGATGAGTTGACTATCAGGTAGCTTGCTACGCAATTACAGGTAGAACATTCTGAAGCAGGTTGTCGCAGCATCAGGGGATGTGGCGGGGCCTGAGACCCCCAGGGTCTCA
>DASTKE010000228.1:0-3801 GCA_035716105.1 Ktedonobacteraceae bacterium
AGCTGCGAGTCCTGCACGCCCTGCTGCTTGACCTCAATCACATGCGTATAACCGGGCAGCCAGCGGGTGAGCGTGGCCGAGACGTAGTCCGAGAGGCCAATGCCGTTGACGCCGCCCCCGCCGCTATTTTCGATGAAAATCTGCGAAATATCATCATGGCGTCCCTCGATCTGCCGGAATGGTTCGATGCGGCTGACGATATAGGGCAGTTCACCCACGAGGCCGCCATTCTGGACGATGGCCGAGACGTGGAAGACGTAGCGCTTGCCCGGCCAGCGCTGCGAGTAGAGATAGAGGGTGTCGCCCTTGCGTGCGTTGAGCAACTGCGCAGCGGTCTGGTTGAGGTAGACATCGTTGAGGCCAAGCTGCGTGGTGCTCAGGTGGTTTTTGCTGCCCAGTTCCTGCATACCGCCGAAGCCCTGCTCGGTGCCATTGAGAATGCCCAGCCCGGTCACATTCGAGCGCACCTGGCGGGAGGTTTCGTCGGCCACGAGCAAACCGGTTTCCGTCAGTGAGACGCCGATGGCCGCGATGGTGGGGTCGTCCTGCACGTGGGAGCGCAGTTGGTAGTAGATGCGATCATCGTAGAAGCCGAGCGTTCCCTGACCGCCCTGAATGATCTCGTCGACATTGCCCCAGTTGTAGATGGCGACGGTTTGCACGGCGGCGGTCATCACATCGCCGGTTGCCAGCACGCTGGAAAGCAGGGTGGTCGAGAGCATGAGCGCGAAGACGATCAGCACCATCTGTGTGCGGCGGCGCGGAATGTTGCGCACGCCGATCTTGAAGAAGATTTTGTTGCCGAGTGCCAGCAGGCCAACGCCAATGATAATTACCAGCGTGATAACCAGCAGCACATCCATCAGGGTATTGAATTGCAATCCGAATAGCTGAATCATGGATTTTTCACGTTCTGGGAGCTTTGCAATGCTTGATAGAAAAGCTCCGCCAGTTGCGTGTAGCCAAGTGTACTCGGATGGAGACCATCATCGCTGATGTACTCAGGATGGCCGCGCAGGAGCTGCCACTGCTGGAAGATATTGACCAGCGTGGCTGAATGACGCGCTACGATGCTTGCGATAGCGGCATTATACGCCTGTACGGTCTGTGTAAGACTGGCCTGATCGTAGGTAGCAAAATAGGGCAGAATGGTCAGGTCTGGCACGTTGCCCACGACGATGCGCACGCCTGGATCGGCCTTTTGCAGCCGGGTCAGTAACAGATCGAGGTCGTGCGAGTAGCTGGCAAGCGGCACCTTGTCGATGATGTCGTTTACCGCGAGCCAGATGGTGACGAGCTTCGGGTGGGCGTCAATAGCTATGGGCAACTCAAGACTCAGTGCCTGGTGCGTGGTGATGGCCGGAATGCCGAGATTGACCAGGTCGACGCCGGAGCCGAGTTTTGCCGCCAGGTTCGTGGGCCAGTTCTCCGTTTGTGGATCATCAGCCCCGATGCCAAAGGTGTCAGAGGCACCAATGGCGATATAGGTCAGGCGGACACGTGGTGCCTGCTGTACCGTGACTGGCGAGTTGCCGCCAGAATTGATTGCCGGAGAGGTGCAGCCGACCAAAAACAGCAAAATAAAGCAGAAAGACAGCAGAGAGGGCATAAAGAGCTTCTCCGGCCTCTGCTTTCTGAAGGACGCCGAGTGATAAGATTGAGTGTTTTTAGTGTATAAGCGCACTGAGCAGGGAAACAATGGCAAAGAGTACCACGAAGACGATAGTGAGATTGAATATCAAACGCTCTACGCCACGTCGTGTCTTGAACACTGAACCTGCACTGCTGCCGCCGAACGCGCTTCCCAGTCCCGCGCCGCGTGCCTGGAGCAGGATGAAGACGATGACGGCTACGCACAAGATAAGCTGTATGATTCTAATTGCCGGAAGCCATAACTGGGCCAAGATTTCTTCCTCGCTTTCTGCTGTATCCAATAAGAATACGCAGGGATTATAGCATAGATTTTCCCCCGCGTCTATCGCTTTCCGGCAAGTGGTATAAGTTTTGCGCGGGACACTGTAGGGGCGATGCCTTGTGCTCGCCCGCAGCCTGAAGAGATCGGCCCGCACGGGCGAGCACAAGGCATCGCCCCTACAGTGTCCCCCCTCAAGGATGGAGATCTTCCAACCTGTCTGATTGACAAACACCCGTTGCAAGCATACAATTCAATCGGCGGGTGCCTGTAGAGCGAGGAAAGGCAGTTATGAGCAGTCCAGCGGACGACGCAAAGCAGCAGACAGAACTTCAAAAGCAAAAGGAGCGACGGCGGCAACATCTCCTGGACATGGAAACGACCGAGATTGCCGAAGCGCCGAGCGTGGGCGAGCGCTTGCTGCCCCTGCTCTACGCGGCTATGGAGACCTGCTGGGTTGATGCCATCTTCCTCGGCCTCGCCGCGCTTGGTCTCTTCTCGACGCATAATCCGCTGATGCCGCTGTGGGCCCCTTTCGTGTTTATCGCCGGTTCGCAGTGGCTCTACCTCGTTCTGGAACGGCGCGAGGGCAGGAAAACCCCGGCAGAACAGGAGGGCGAAGACAACACGGCGCGGTCGATGATCCCCGATGCGCCCCTTTTCGTCACACTCATCGCCCTCGTCACGCTCGTCGTCATCTGGGCCAGCGTCTACGCGCAAAGCTGGCTGCCGTTTGACCCGCGCTGGCTGCTGGCTATGCTGAATGATATCCTGTTGCTCAATGTGCAGGCGTATCATATCATCATCGTGCTGGCACTCTCGCTCTATTTTTGCTGGCGCGGCATCCGGCTCTCGCAGCGCGAAATTCAGCCCACGTCCGTCTTCAGTATTCTGCGTACCGGTATGATTATTATCATCGCGGTCGTCTTGCTGCGTGCGGCTGTGGCAAGCGCCAATCCCGGCGTCGGTCTTGGAGGCGGCAACGAGTTGACGCTGTTGCTGCTTGTTCCGCTTTTTCTGTTCTTCGCGCTGGCGGCTCATGCCCTGGCGCAGATCACCTTTGTGCGTCACACGCATCCGACCGGCCTGGAGGGCAGCACAGCAGCGCAGGAACAATCTATTCTCTCAATTACCGCCATTATTGGGGCCATTTTGCTTGTTATCTCCTTCATTGTGAACAGCTTTGCCAGCCCGGCGTTTTTAGCGCAGACGCAGCAAACCTTTGCCTGGGTTGGCGCGGTCTATGATTTTCTGGTCAACGTTGTCTCGCGGGTGCTGGTGTTCCTGCTCACGCCCGTCTTCTGGCTGCTCACGCTCTGGTTCCAGCAACACGCGCCCCAGCTGCCGCGCATCACGCGGCCCGGCGACGCGATCAAAAACAAGATACACGCGCCGCCGCCGCAGACCTATCCCGGCGTCATACTCTTCGCCAAGATTCTGGTTCCCATTCTGATTATCGCCCTCCTGGTGCTGCTGCTCTGGCTGGCGCTGCGCCGCCGCCATGTGCGTATCGTGCGCCGTGGTCGGCCAAACGAGATACGCGAGAGCCTCTGGTCCTGGTTGCTTTTCTGGACGCAGGTGAAAGCGCTCTTCCTGAGCCTCTTCCGCCGTTTCTTCCCAAGAAAGCAACAGCAGGAGGAGCAGGCGGAGGCGTTCTCGGAACTTGAGGGTGAGCCAGCGGCGCGCAGCATTCGCGAGGTATACCGCCTGCTGCTGCGCCGGGCTGCCAGCCGGGGCTACCCGCGCCACAGAGACGAGACACCCTACGAGTTTCGCCAGCGCCTCGACGAGCGCCTGCCTCAGACGGAACCCCAGTTGGAGAGCATCACAGAAGCCTACGCCGCCACCCGCTACGGTGGCCTCGTCCCCGACGAATCCACCGTCGCCCA
>DASTKE010000229.1:0-5976 GCA_035716105.1 Ktedonobacteraceae bacterium
GTTGTGCGCGGGATCATCGTGCGTTCGCGCAGCGTGGTGGGTAATATTGGAGCGGCATTCCAGCAGCTTGTTGGCGGCAACATCTCCATTTACACCCAGCTCTGCGAGCAGGCGCGTAACGATGCCTACGAACTGATGATCCAGCACGCGGAGCAGGTTGGGGCCAACGGCCCCATCGGCGTTCGCTACGACGCCACCGAAATCGCTCCCGGCGTAACCGAAGTGCTTTGCTACGGCACCGCCGTCTACGCTGTTTCAACCCAGGGTTAGCATACGAATGAGTTGAACAAGTACGCAGCGCCGCTGTGCAGCGGCGCTGCGTACTTGTTCAACTCATTCGTATTATTCCTCTCACATATGCACTCCTTCGCATGGCTGGAGAGGATTTCGTGGAAGCGCTTGTTGCCTTGCTCCCACGCATTTGTATCGCGCTGACTCAGGGTACAATGATCATCACAGATGGATAGTGTAGTGGGTCGGAAAGACGCAGGTAGAAATAGCCGATACCGGCTAATCCTAACAGCAGATTTGGCGTTTCGCCACCGCCTGGTACGCCACATGCCCATGGAACGGCAGATTTCTGATGCTGTTCTATGCCCTGGCTACCAACCTGTTCTGCCATAACCATATAGTCCGTATTGCTCAGCACGTGGCTGGCATAGAGCAGGAGTTCGGCATTGCCCGCGTTTCCATGACACAGCGAATAGTTTCCCTGGTTGGTGTAGATAGCCTGGTGCAGCATCTGTGCTGTTGTGTGCAGCGCAGCTTCCGCCTCGTCACGGTAGATTGCCTCGCCTGTCAGTTGATAGGCGCGTAACCGAGATAGCCCGATGCCCGGCGCGCCGTGGCACCACGCTGTTGTATAGTTCAGCCTTTCATCACCCTCTGGTGCAGGTGTGTGAAAGCTGCGAAAGTCCGGCCAATTGCCGTGCTGGGGACTGAACCAATGTCGCTCGTACAGAAAACCCCGAGACGCGCCAGCCAGGAAGCGTTCTTGTTGCGTTACGGAAAAAAGCTCCAGCAGGCTCCAGGCGATACCCGCCGCTCCGTGAGAAAACCCCGTCAAATCGTGTTGGGAGAAGCCTTCAATCGTGTTCCATGAGTAGCCATACTCACTTTTTCTCGCGGTTTCCAGCAGGCGATCACCGTAGCGGGTTGCCAGGTCGAGCAGATAATCCGCCGGGTAGCGCCGGTGCATATATAACAGGGCGGGAATACAGCCAGCAATGCCTGCGAGCACATCCAACTCTTGTTGTTCTGGGTCTTCCTTGATGATGGTTTCTGCTATGTGCAGCGCTCTTTCGATAAACTCCTGGTCATCAAAGATCTCACCCATCTGAAGCAGCGTATAGGCGATGCCCATCAGTCCCGTGTACAATCCAGCGCGTGTTGCTGGATTGATATCTTCCAGGCGCGAAAGCGCCTGCCTGATCGCGCCCTCGGCGGTTGTGCGATACAGTCTCTCTCCTGTTGCCTCGAACAGGTACGCTAAGAAGAGCGCAATGCCAGTTGTGCCGTTATACAGTTCTGGTCCGAAGGTCCGCTGGACTACCGCCCAGGCGTTGTCAACAAACTCCATGGAAGCGCCTAGCCAGTTACAGCGTGTACCGGCCCATAAAGCATCGCGGCACAATCTGGCCCCGATGGCGTCAGCCGTTGCTGCAAAGGCGCTGCTCGCCTGATTCATCGCACCGTTGGCATTACTGGCGTTAATGGGTGGCAAATTTATACTCATCTTTTGATCCCGTGTTCAGGTAGGGGTACTGGAGGTCGATCCCATGCTTTTCAAATTGCTGCACAACCACTTGTAAGCGAGCTTCCTCGCTGTGTAGTCCCTGTTGGTACGCACTCCAAAGACCTTCGGCGAACATGCGACAGCGGCTCATGCCGAAACTTTCTCCATTGCCAGGGTCTTCGGCTAGCCCCAGACCACGTGCAAGTTGCCTGGTAAAAAGCGGTGTTTCGGGTTTGAGGGATGCCTGTACTTCCTGCTGAATACCTACCAGCAGTTCTGACACTAATTTGGCGTATCGCTTGCTCACAAATAACACACAGGCATCTGCCCGGTTAAATTGTGAACTGAAACTTAAGCATTTGAGGCGAAATGGCACCTGAAAACGATTGAGCTTCTGCGTGATGAGCCGGATCAGCATAGGGGCGGCGCTCTCCTTAATATTCCAGTAGAAGCGCACGATCCAGGAGTCGTCCTGTTGATCGGTGATTGTTTCGCCGAATGCAAAGTAGAAGCCCGGCTGCATTGTGCGCGATTCTCTCGCCACAAAGAGGCTGATGTTCGCGCCCGCACGCGGGGCCATTCCCATCCCGTCGAGGGCGACAAACTCCCCAGGCCAGAGCACACGAGTCTGTCCATATTTGTGGGCCAGAACCTGACCTGAAGGCAGAGCCTGATAGATTTGCCAGCCCGCGTCCCAGCGCTCATGGCTGCTATTGGCATCGGAGAGCGTTTGCACAAAGCCATTCTCTGGCGTTTGGGGCGTGTTGATCCGCTCCTCTCGTCCACTGCCAGTAAATCTCTGGCAATAGCACGAGCCGTAGATCTTTTGTTGCAAGCGTGTCACCAGCTGATTTTGTGATGGGTACAGGCTCTGCATATATTGGGCTGTGATATCGGACTGAACGATCACCTGACCCGCGAACGAAAACGATGTCGCGGAATGGATGATGATGGCCCGGATAATCCGTCTCATTTCTGCCAGTATTTGCTCTTTCACGTCTTTTTCCGTTCCGGTCTGAGATTACATCCCAAGCAACTCACTGATGGCTTCCTGCGGACTCTGCAATATGTTGAGGCTGACCTGAAGCAGATACAGGATGTTGGCAGTGAGCTGCGGCGAATAGGCCATGTATTCGTAGGCTGTCTGAAGCATCCTTGCTGCACCGTACTTCATACTGCGTTCGAGGCGTTCCTGGATGAGCGCGTGGTCCGTTTGCTCGTCCATCTCTATAGTAGTGATATAGGATTTCCAGAACGCCTGGATCGCTGGCTGCATCTTCTCCAGCGGGTACTGCGCCGTCTCCATCATCTGTACTGGTGATGCATCCGCGAGCATATGCATGGAGAGAATCCAGCAGGAGAGGTATGCCTGGAAAATGGCACCGACATCCCAGCAAGCATCGCCCAGGTCCGCCAGTTCCCAGTCGACTATTTTCAGGCTGATCTCCTCGCTCGCGTCGGACAACCGGTAAACGATGCAGTTGTCCCATTTCATATCGCCATGAATGAGGCTATCTACTCGCCACTGCTCCTGAAGTGCGCCCAGAGCTTGATGAAATTCAGGGTATTTCGAGACAACGCTGAGGAGTTGTGAATTCGCCGCGCTCATGGAGTTGTGAAGGTACGGGTTTTGCTGGTGTACTGTTAGTATCCACGGCATCCTTTTCTGAAACGAAGCCTGATGCGGACTGTGTTGCAGCTTTGTCCCAACCTCACGATGATAGGTACCAAGCAACTGGCCCAGTTTGCTGGCGAGATTGAGCGGAAAGGCATCCAGGCGTCGCTGGTACTCAGAGATAGTCTCTCCCCCTGCCAATAGCTCGACGATCAGGATGTTGCGCCCGGCATCATAGGCGAACAAGCGAGGAACCAGCAGCGCGAGCGGCTTGAAGGCGGGATCGCTTTGCGACAACCAGTAGCACATTGCTTCGCATTGCAGCGTGGCAATCGCTTGCGGCTCCCACTGCTGAACTTGCTTCACGAAATATCCCTGGTGGTGCTTGCGCATCACCTTGAAATTTCTGTTGCGCCGCGAAGCTTCAAGCACTTTGAGATCACCATCAACAGCGGACTCAAACGTGATCAGACCTTTTTCGAGCAGGTAGTAAACAATGTTATTCGCGGTGATAAGCATACAGACGGCTCCAGACTATGGGTGTACCCACATAATCCTGCCGGAACTACCAGCAACGTTCCGGCAGGTTCTGCCGTCGATTGGCGGCAGAACCTGTTGCTATACAAACGACCCTCTACATTGAAGCGTGATTAACCTGCGCCGCCTCCCTGTCCCGGTACAAAGAAGCCGCCTCCCTGCCCGAACGGCCCAAATTGCCCGGTTTGGCCAAACTGCCCAAACTGTGGTGTAGTTGTCGGCGGGAGGGTAATCGGCCAGGTGACCGGTATCGGACATGCCGTTGTACAAAGGACGGGTATCGACGGGTGTATCGTACAGGCAACCTCAAACCGCGATGGGCAAACCATTACGACTGATGGTACGTGCGTCGGGCAGATGTCAACGATTGACGGGCGTATCGTACAGGCAACTTCAAACACTGATGGACAGTTATTGAATACCAGCGATGGTCTCGGTGGACAGAATACCGTGAACGGCGGCGTCATAAACTGCCCAGCGCCGAATTGCTGCGCTTGTGGTGCCATTGGTGCGCCGCCGAATTGCGCCCCTTGCCCTGGTACCGGTGCCTGCCTTTGCCCCTGGGCCTGTCCCGCTGCAGCGCCTTGCTGTTGTGCGAAACCACCAAATTCACATGCGAGTAGTTGAGACGGTGGACACGCCTCCGTCGGGCAAACCGGCACTGTGAATGGTGGGCAAAACTGGAAAGCCGATGGGCAAGCGAAAAACCGCGATGGTGGACATGTTTCCGTTGGACAAAACGGCAACGATGGGCAAGCGAAAAACCGCGATGGTGGACATGTTTCCGTTGGACAAAACGGCAACGATGGGAAGTTGCAAGGCGGAATCCGCGTGGGTGGAATGGTTTCTGTCGGACAGAATGGCAACGTCGGGAAGCCACAGGGTGGCTGCTGCGTTGGACAGTGAAAGACTGCCGACGGGGTTGGTACAGCACAGAACGGCAATGATTGTGCCGGAGTCAGCTGCTGTCCACCACCAAACTGTGGCACAGCACCGCCAAACTGCGCCCCTGCCATAAATTCCTGGACAATGGGGCCTTCCAGAAATTTCGCTTTCTTGCGGCCTGCACCCACTGGCCCGTGAATGAGTTCTGCGTCCGGGTTGATCCAGACATAGCTTTCACCCAGCCCCAATGTCGACTTCTCTGCCGGTACTACCTGCGAATTGAGGATGGCCGCGTCTGGAATCTCAACGTAGCGACTCAATTGTGGATCGAAGTACAGGCGCGTATACCCCTCTTCGGATGACGGGCCAAGATAGCCCGTCAGCAGCAAGGTCTTTGGCGGATTTTTGGGATCGGGGACTACCTTTGAGACAAAGTGTTCTTTGTCAAAATTTCCTTTTTGTTCTGCCATAGTTGTTTCCTTATCCAGATAGACGAAACGTTCACGTGTTTCTCATCTACTGGAGCCAGTTAATGTTTTATGCTAACAAGTGATGTCTTACAAATTGCTTGCCAGAACTGGCTATCTCAGGTCACTAGCTGCTAGTCAATCGATATACGCGACCATGAAGACTTTTTGGGGGAGAGAATCTCGAAAGGAGATAAATGTTGCATCTGCCTTTATCTTCTCAGGGGGTGGGTGCGAACGATCAGACTGCACAGAACCGCGAGAGCGGACTGGGGGCATTGTTAGGGTATGTGAACGGACTGGGTACGGGCGCGCTCTACGGCATGTTGCGCTCACAACTCGATGAAGAGGTATCTCTGCCCCTTGCCGCTGCTGGTATCGGCCTGGCCGCGATGTCAGCCAGCGACGTTCCCCTCGTCACGCTCGCCGTCAGCAATCCAAAGACCTGGGGACTCTCAGGCTGGGCCGCCGATGCGATTCCCCATCTCATCTACGGCCTCGTCACCGCCATCGCTTATGATATGTTGGCGAACAGGGATTAACTCCATAGGCGTTCACTTAAGGGAAAATCTGCCAGGCCACCCGCGAGGGGATGGCCCTACTATACACGCTAAAACCGCTTCCAGAGGGAGCATAGGATATATAGTAGGACCATTCCCTCGCGGGTGGCCTGCTGGAGTCTGCGTTCGTCACTATTAGATTCTCTGCTACCGGGGTCTGCCGCCTAAAGGAAAGCG
>DASTKE010000230.1:0-2737 GCA_035716105.1 Ktedonobacteraceae bacterium
GTGAAGACCATATCGGATTGGACAACTGGTACGAAACCGGGATGTCCCAGACCAAGCCCGGCACCGAGAATGCCACCGCTGGAGAGGGCAAGGAGACCTTGCACGACCTGCAAACCGGTATTCTCGGCAAAGAAGGTCTGATCTGGGGTCCAATTTTGCCAATCGACCACGTTGAACGTGACAGCTTGGAAGCGCGCTCGGACATAGCCGAAAAGCACATATCCCAGGAAGCCAAGCAAGAAAAACAGGACAAGTCCGACTGCGACATAGGAGAATTTGCCGCTGCCCAGGTAGATCATACACAGGTAGATGCCGTAGATGAGCAGGGCAAGGCCGAGTTCGCGCACGACAAGGAAGAACAGCAGGGCAATGAAGAGCATGGATAGGATGGGGATCAGCTGGCGCACTGGCGGCAGGCGAAATGGCCCGATACGCAGGTTGCCCGCGGCGAAGATGTCGCTGTTCTCAGCGAGGATAGCAGCGAAGAAGATGACGATACAGATTTTCAGGAGTTCGGAGGGCTGGAAGTTGAGCGGCCCGATATTCAACTGATCATGTGTGGGGCTATTCAGGTTTTTCACATGCAGCGTATTGACCAGGGTGGTTGCCACCAGGGCAAGACCCAGCAACACCCACACGTAGTAGTAGCGGCGCAGCCAGCGCATATCGCGCAGGGCAAAGAGGACAGCCATGCAGAGAACGACGCCCACGATGATCCAGATCAGTTGCCGCGTACCCTGGGTGGGGACGTTAACATCCGGCCCCAGGCGGGTTGCCATCAGCATGCCGATGCCACTCAAGAGTCCAACAACGGGGAGCAGCATCTGATCGGCTCGCCTCAGACGTGAGAAGCTGAGCAGGAGGTTGGTTGCCAGCAGGAAGGCGACGAGGCCAAGCACCGGAATCAGTCCCTGAATGGGCGGCAAGGCTTTCGTGCTGAATGAGGAGCGCGGGTCTTTGTCCGCCAGCAGCAATTGTGTCATTGCCAGCAACAGGATCAAGATCGGGATAATATACAAACGGAACTCTTTCCAGCGATAGCGCCGGACAGTGCCGAAAAATTGACTCATAAGCCCTTACTCGTTTCCTATCTCTTCTCTTACTGCGTCAATTTGAAGCGCACGAAACCGACCTGAACGACATCGCCTGGTCTGACAACGAGCGGCTTCCCCGGCTCTAAACGCTGGTTGTTGACGAAGGTGCCATTGCGGCTGTTGGCGTCGAGCACGTACCATATGCCATTGTGGTAGCGAAGCTGCGTATGCACGCCGGACACGGATTCTTCAGGAATCTGAATGGTATTGATCGGGCCGCGCCCGATTGTTGTCTCTGGTTCCAGGTCAAAGTTGGTGCCGGGCTGGAACATATTGGATCCCCCGATCACGACCAGGTGGCCGCGCGCCGTTGGAGCCTTGTTCTCAACGGCGGCGTTGGCTGCCGTGACCTTCAGATCGCGAGTGATAGCGATGACCACCTGCATCAGGAACAGGTAGAGCAGGACGATGAATAATAAGCGCAAGATCAATAAAAACACATCAAGTTGGAGTGGCATTGATCAGTATCTCACCTTCTCTCGTCGAATTGGAATTCGTAACTGCCAATAGTGAAACGATCACCACTATGTAAGGTATGCTGCTGGACATGCGCGATGTTGTTGACCGTAACGCCGTTGACGCTGCCGAGATCAAAGACGGTGAATTGCCCGTTCTGAAACAGAATCTTGGCATGGAGGCGGGAGACGCGCTTGTCCTCAACGATAATGTCGTTGCTGCGCTGGCGACCGATATTAATCTCTGTTTTCTCGAGGCGGTAGATTTGCTGGCCCCCCTGTGGCAAGCGAATGGTCAGCCAGGCGGTGGGCAGCGCCTGCATGGGAGGCGCGAGGTGCGGCGGCACGGTAGCCCCCATACCGATGTTACTGCTGTTGGGCGAGCCGCCGCCGGGATAGGCAAAGGCATTGGGAGGCTGCGTCGATTGGCTCATACCCGCCTGCGATTGCGCGAATTGAGCCTGAGCGCGCAGCATATCCTGCGTACTGAATTCTTTCGTCGCCATCGCGCCATCTTCGCCGCCGCCCATATGCTGTGCATCCTGAAGGACGGCCACTATATTGACGATTTTACGGCGCAGCTTGCTGTCGGCGTGCAGGCGAATGATGGGCGAGGTGCGCAGCAAGTAGTGGCGCTGCCGGGCCAGGCTTTCCAGGTTTCTGCGCCAGCCGTCGATCAGGATGGATTGGCCGGCGGATAAGCGCCGGTGATCGTCTATGCTGAGATAGATGTCGTAGACGTTCGGAGCCAGGCGAATGCCACCCGCCTGCAATTGCAGGTTGTCTTCCATCGCATTTGTCAGTTTATGGGCAATCTCCGCCGGCTCCAGCTCTCCTGGGCCGATGGCGGTCAGTTTGTCCATTGCTCTCTCGAAGAGTGATTGTATTCTTGAAAATGGATTGCGGCGGGCGTTCACCTGTTTCACCCTCCTGCTGCCTGTAAAATCTGGCGCGCCTGCTGTGCATCAGCCCCCATTTGCTCTATGAGCGCGTCAACATTCGCAAAACGTTCTTCACCGCGCTGGTACGCGATAAAATCAATAGTAATACGTTTTCCATAGAGGTCCGGGTTAACATCGAACAGATGGGCCTCAACCAGACGCTCTTTTCCATTAAACGTAGGTCGTACACCAATACTGGTAACACCATTATAGACGCGAGAGCCAGCGGCTGAGTCACCGCCTGTGC
>DASTKE010000231.1:0-3839 GCA_035716105.1 Ktedonobacteraceae bacterium
GCAGGATCATCAGCAGGGCCGAACCGATCCAGTGCAGCAGTTGGGCATGGATATCACTGCTGGTAGCCGTGATCTGCCAGAATATCTCGCGCTGGGCAATTGGGGCCAGGCAGAAGGCCATTACCAGGCTGAGACCGAGCAAGATCAAGCTGATCGGGCCTTCCCGCGACACATCCCACAGGGCTTCACGATGAGGATACGCGACGATAATCAGCACACCTATCAGGCCGATGGCCGCGGCCTCTGGCTTGAACGGTGCCAGGGCGATGGCTGCGATGAAAGAACTCAGTACCAGGAACTGGGCCAGAATGGGCTTTGCCTGCGGGTGACGCGCCAGCATCAGCAGCGGGAAAGCCAGCAGGAGACCCAGCGCCACCAGTTCCGCGATGTGCCACAGGTGCGGGACCTCGCCCGGCTCGCGCAAAATCCATGCCGTAACGAACTCGATACCAGCGACGACGTACAGCGCCAGAGCCGGAACACCAACGATGAAAGGGAATGCTCGCTCACGCCATGTTTTGTTATATCCCTTTTCCTGAGAAGATTTTATTGAGAACATTGATTTGCTCCTTCTAGAATGACGCCTCCGGGTCATTTGCTCATACATTTCTTATTTCTGCTTTGATTATACAGTCGGGCCGTCTTCTTATCGTTACGATAAGCGTTACGGGAGCGGAATATGCCCGAATATTTTTCCTGGGAAAATAACCAGGAACACACTGAGGATACTCGATCAAACGTTTCTTAAACGTTTCTCGAGAGTTTCGTGGAAGGAGTATGTTGGAAGCAGGACGCTGTAGGGGCGATGCCTTGTGCTCGCCCGCGTTGACCGCATATTGCAGACGGCGGGCGAGCACAAGGCGTCGCCGCAAGGACGAAGAGTCCCTTTTATTCGCCTATTGCAAGGTGCTGGTTCTGACCCTGGCTATGCCGGAGGCGGGAATCCAGGCGCTGACGAGGGTACCCTGAGTGGGGGCGCTCTCGATATGGAGGGTGCCGCCGAGATTGGTGATGCGCTCGTGCATCGAGCGGAGGCCGAGGTGGCCGGGGAACGAGTCGGCCATCTCGAAGCCGATGCCGTCGTCGCGCACCTCCAGCAGAATGCCTTCTGGATCGCAGGCCAGTCGTAGCTCCGCATTGTGGGCCTGCGCGTGCTTCACCGTGTTGTGCAGCGCCTCCTGCGCGACGCGATACAACTCCTTTTTCACCTTGAGCGGCAAATCAGGCTCGTCACAGAACTCGGTGGAGATGGCTATACTGTGACGCGCTTTCATGGCCGCGGCCTGCTTACCAAGCGCGGAGACCAGTCCCTCGGTTGCCAGCGATTCGGGACGCAGCTCGAAGATCAGCGCTCGCATCTCCACAAGGGCGGCTTCGGTGAGCGAAAGAACGTAGTCCAGCGGCTCGGCTGCTTTGCCTGGGTCGCGGTCGAGCAGGGTACGGGCGGTATGGGTGCCGAGCGAGATGCCATAGAGCGCCTGCGAAACGGAGTCGTGCAGCTCTCGCGCCAGCCGCTGCCGCTCCTGGATGGCAGCCAGTTCCTGCGCCTGCTCGTAGAGACGGGCATTCTCAATCGCCACCGCCGCCTGACTGGCTATCGCCATGGCCATGCGTGCGTGCGGCGGTGCGTAGAAATTCGACTGTGGATGACTCAGGCTCAGCAGGCCGATGACGCGCTCCTTGCTCTTGAGCGGAATGCCCATCCAGGAATGCACGTAATCGGCTGCCGCCTCGCCCAGATACGTGCGGCTGACCTGACGCAGGGATTGAGCCAGGGGATCGTCCGCGTAGACATCGGTCACGATGAGCGGCTCTCCACCGCGCAGGACTTGCTGGTGCGCCTCGGAGTGCTTGAACAGCAGGCGCAACTGCATAATCCGTTCCGGCGCAAGCGGCCCGTGATAGTCCAGGAAGGCAAACTCGTTGTCCTCCATTGTGGCGATGGCCGCGCCGCCGTAGCTCACAATCTCTTGCAGTTTTTGCAGGATCAGACCGACCAGGGGTCGCAGTTCGATGGTCGCGGCCACGTTATACGAGACCTCCAACAGGGTAGATAGTTCGTGCGTGCGCTCAGCCACGCGCTGCTCCAGCAGTTGATATGCCTCGACCCGCTCGCTGATGTCGCGCACGATGCCCAACACATACGGCTTGCCTTTATAGGCGAACTGAGTGCCATAGACTTCGACGGGGAAGGTTGTGCCATCTTTGCGCACATCGACTGCCTGGGCATGGAAGTGTCCTCCTGTTTTGACCGTTTGAAGATACTCGCCGAAGAGCGAGTGTGAATCAGGATGGATGAATCCGGTCGGATGCAGATTTAGAAACTCTTCATAGGAGTAGCCATGCATGATGTACGCGGCGGGGTTCACCTCTACCAGATGACCATCGTCCGGGTCGGTGATGAATAACCCATCGGTTGTTGCCTCGAAGATGCTGCGGTATTGCTCTTCTTTTTCGCGCAGTTGCGCCTCGGTCTGGATGCGCTCGCTGATGTCGCGCACTGCCGAAAGAATATGCGGCTTGCCCTGGTAGGTGAAGGGTGTGCCGTGTGTATCGGCATGGAACGAACTGCCATCCTTGCGTATGCCTATTGTGTGCGTCCGTAATGGATGGCCCGCCAGAACCCTTTTGAGATACCTGGCGACAAATGGATGAAGATCAGGCGGAATGAACGCTCTGTAGTTGATGCCGATGAACTCTTCACGGGTATAGCCGAGCATTTCACAGGCGGCGGAATTGGCCTCGACAACAAATCCTTCAGCGTCATTGACGATCAGGGCGTCGGTGGTGGCCTCGAAGATGCTGCGATGCTGGGCCTCCTTTTCGCGCAACTGCTCCTCCGCCTCCACCCGTCCGGTTAGATATTGGGCTTCCCTGCTCTTGAGCGCCTCCTGCCTGCTTTGTTGGATGCGTTGCAACATCGCCTGGAAGGTACTCAGCAGGCGCTGCTCGTCTGACCCCTGCGGGTACGCTTCGACGGGTATATCCGGCAGAGTATCGGGGGCGTCGATGACCTGGATGCAGAGTTGTAGGAGTGTGTGCTGGATGTCGGAATTCACGGTCTGCTCCCCTTTCCTGGTCGCGGAAAAGATGAGTCTGGATGCTGTATGATTGGCATGATTGCATAAAACCTTGTATATATGCGATGGAAATTATCCTGCCTATTCAGATGAACTGCTGGCGGGAGAGACCAGGCCGGTGCGGATGGCGTAGAGCGTGGCCTGTGTGCGGCTTTGCACGCCCAGTTTGCTCAGGATATTGCTGACATGGGTTTTGACCGTCTTCTCGGCGATGCTCAGGCTGCGAGCGATCTGCTTGTTGGATTGTCCCTGGGCCAGCAGGCGCAGCACGTCGTTTTCGCGTTCGGTCAGTTCCTCCGGGCTTTCGGGCGCGCTGACCGCCTGCATCAGTCGCGCCGCCGCTCTGGGCGTCAACTGCACCTGACCGGCAGCAGCCGCCTTAATGGCCTGGCACAGCGCGTCGGCCTCGGTATCCTTCAGCAGGTAGCCGATGGCCCCCGCACGCACCGCCCCCACGACGGAGGCATCTTCTAAAACGCTGGTGACTGCCAGCACCTCGGTTTCGGGCAGTTCGCGCCGGATGGCGGCTGTGGCCGCGATACCGTCCATGACGGGCATCAAGATATCCATCAAGACGACATCCGGTTTGAGCTGCTGTGCTAGCTGCACGGCCTCGGCTCCATTGGTCGCCTCGCCCACGACTTCCAGTTCCGGGTCCAGGCCCAGAAACATACGCAGCCCCTGGCGTACAACATTATGGTCATCTGCGATCAAGATACGAATGGTCATGCAAAAGACTCCTGTTAGTCCGAGGTCGTG
>DASTKE010000232.1:0-2306 GCA_035716105.1 Ktedonobacteraceae bacterium
CCCCATCGACGTGCAGGCGCTGGACTGCGATTTCCTGGTCTGCTCGGCCTATAAATATTTCGGGCCGCACATCGGCGTGCTGTATGGCAAATACGACCTGCTCAACCACCTGACCGCCTACAAAGTGCGCCCGGCCAGCAACGAACCGGGGGAGAAATTCGAGACCGGCACGCAGAGCTTCGAGGGCATCGCGGGCGTACTAGGCGCGTTGGAATACCTGCAATGGGTCGGCAGGACGTTTGGAGCATCCTTCGCGCCACAGCTTTCCGGCCAGTACAGCGGGCGGAAACTGGAATTGAAGCAAGGCATGGCCGCCATTCAGGAGTACGAACTGGAACTCAATCACAGCCTGCTGGAAACGCTCTCCTCAATACCGGGGTTGCACATCTGGGGCATCACCGACCCGCACCGTCTGGATCAGCGCGTGCCCACCTTCTCCTTCACGCTGGACGACTGGACGCCGGAGGCCGTCGCGGAAGCGCTGGGCCAGCAAAACATCTACGTCTGGAACGGCAACTATTACGCCCTCGCCGTCACCGAACGCCTGGGCCTGGAAGAGTCCGGCGGCATGGTGCGCGTCGGCCTCGTCCACTACAACACACAGAGTGAGATAGACCGCCTGCTGGACGCGCTTAAGGGATTGGGTTCCTGAGCACATTAAGTACGCCTGCTTGCTCATCAGAGGAGGTTCTTTTGTAGTAAGAGGGGTCAGCACATCGAAAGCTGAAAACTGTATGCTAAGCCAGACTAGAGACGAGGAGTAGGCTCAATATGAACCGGTTCCCTTTCTAATGAAGAGTGATGGTTCGTAGTTGCAAAGATGCGAACAAGAGCCACAAAATACTGGTCGCGATGTAGATTCGCTCCCCTATGCCTGTCCAATCGATCATTGCCAGCGCACCATAGGCTGCCAATGCCAGCAGGATACCTGCTCCCCATCCATACGACAGGCGATAGATCGATTGCCAGCGCGCATCATCCTTGAAGCAGCCCGACAACAGAAATATGGAGATCATCAGGCTCAGAAAGGAAATCCCGGCACCAGTCCAATGTAGCAAGGCGCTTGTCGAGGCGGGTGGACGCGGTGCGTTCACATCGCTGTGAAATAGGCCCGTTACTACCAGACCTGCTGCCGCTAGATTCAACAATGCGACACTGACTCTTGCCCTCCGACTGCACGCCAGGCCACGAACAAGCCCCTGTGCCAGAGCAAACTCGCTCAAAGCCAGCATGAAGAAGGCTGAGGTCATGAGAAAGCCGAAAGGGCCGACGGCATAATTGCTCACTGCGTGGGTGACAGGGTTTAAATCAGGCCGCAGTAGATGCAAAATAACTACAGCCATGATAAAATAAAGCACGCCCACACTGCTGGCAAGCGCAAACCGGGCTGCTTGCCTGTTCCGGTGGATGACATGCGAAAAAGGTACATTCCGTTTGAAAGGCACCCGAATCATCACTGTCTCACCTCAAATGCGTCTTTGCGTTGCTCGACAACCTGGTCTATTGTATCACACGCCCATCAATATGAAGCACGACACCATGCAAGCAAACACGAACTTCTGGCTGGCGGTACGAACGATGGAACTGGTCACAGCTTTCTCAACCGGTCTGGCCATCTGGCGCGTCTATGGCATGATCGCGACAATGCGCTACCTGGCCGGTCTCTCACTGGCGATGAAAGCCCAGCGCGTATTCCTGGCAACTATGATACACAAAATTGGCCCAGAACAGGTCTCATTGGCCGATATGATGACGTTGAGCCGGGCCGTAACTGGTGCGATACTGGCCGGGCTGGTTGCATCGGGCATTCGCGACCGCACGGGCCTGGCGGGTAAATTGAGCTGGTCGCTGATCCTACTGGAGGCCACAGCCATAGACTGGCTGGATGGGCCGCTTGCCCGCCTGATCGGCTCCTCACAGCTCGGCGGCGTGATGGATATCGAATCCGACTCCTGGTTGACGCTCTGGACAGCCATCTGTGCTGCCGAGTGGGCCGACCTGCCATACTGGTGCTTGCTGCCGCCTATCATCCGCTACCTTGATCCCATTCTCGACCTGAGCCGGGGCAAGCTCCCACGCGGCGGTGGCCCCTGGTGGAGTCGTCTGACCGGAACGAGCCAGATGATGCTCTTCCTGGCAGCGCTCGCTCCCCTCAAAGGGCAATGGCACGAGCGGGTGATGAGGGTGGTGAGGATGGTGGTGCTGCCGGTGAGCGTAGGACAGGGTATAGCGATAGTGGTACTGCTGGGAAGGAAATTCAGGGAAGAAGCACCGGCATAGAAAAGGCGTGATGGCAGTGTGGTCGC
>DASTKE010000233.1:0-3324 GCA_035716105.1 Ktedonobacteraceae bacterium
TATGAAACCAGATAACTCGGTCCCCATCCCTATGAAACATCAATATGGATGTGCTGAATTGGCCGGTGTCACCGACCAATTCAGCACATCCTATAAAATTTGGTCGGACTGCCCCAGATCTTCTCCTCTCGACTTTTGCACAGTTACCGAACATCACGCGGACTATGCTATACTAGGGTGTAACCGTGAGCATGTCCGGTAACCGGATCGATGAGCAGCTGTTCGACAGCAGAGAGGAGTCAGCCATAACTCCCACCGTCCAGGGCGAGACCCTGGTCTATTGGCAGGACGGGCAGGAGCAGGTACTGACCGTGGACACCGCGGCCTGGTTTGCCTGGTTGGAGACGGCCTCCACGTTCTCCTTCGTCAGTGAGGAGGGTCACTTCACCGCACGCCGTGAGCAGGCAGGTCACAAGCGCGGGGGCTGGTATTGGAAAGCCTACCGCAAACAGCATGGCAATCTCTCCTCTCGCTACCTGGGCAAGTCCGAGACTGTCACGCTGGCGCGTCTACAGACGGTGGCCCAGGCACTGGCTGATGCTCTCGTCGAGACCGCGCCTGACACCAACGCGGGGGCTGCTGTCCCTCCGGCGCAAGCCGCAGCGCCTGGGATGCTGAGCGATTCACTCACTCCGTTGCTCGCAACCAGGCTCCATCGACCCCTGCCACGCGCACACCTCGTGCGCCGCCCCCAGCTGGCTGAACGACTCACGCAGGGAGTGATGGGTCCGCTCACGCTTGTCTCAGCACCCGCGGGCTTTGGGAAAACGACCCTGCTCGCGCAGTGGCTCGCCGAAAGCGCCATGCCTGTTGCCTGGCTAGCACTTGAACCGGGGGACAACGAGCCGGTGCGCTTCCTCTCGTATCTCATTGCCGCCCTACAGACGCTTGACCCACACCTGGGGGCTGAGGCATTGACACTGCTGCAGATGCCACAACCTGCGGCAGCGGAGACCGTGCTCACGCTGCTCACCAACGACGTGGCAAGCCATGGACGTGAGGGAGGAGATTTTGTCCTCGTCCTGGATGACTACCACGTGATTGATGCCAAACCAATTGACCATGCCCTCACCTTTCTGCTCGATCATCTGCCACCACAGATGCACCTGGTCATCGCCACCCGTGAGGATCCAGCGCTGCCATTGGCCCGCTTACGCGTTGGGGGCCACTTAACCGAAGTGCGCGCCGTTGATTTGCGTTTTACCCCCTCCGAAGCCGCCGAATTTCTCAACCAGGGAATGGGCCTCACCCTCTCAGCTCAAGACATCGCCGCGCTGGAAGTCCGCACCGAAGGCTGGATTGCCGGCTTGCAATTGGCTGCCATTTCACTGCGGGGACATCAAGACGCCGCCAGCTTCATCACATCTTTCACCGGCAGCCACCATTTCGTGCTGGACTATCTGGTTGAAGAAGTCCTGCAGCAGCAGTCCGAAAGCATCCAGACGTTCTTGCTGCGTACATCTATCCTTGACCGTCTGTGCGGCTCGCTTTGTGATGCCGTTCTGCTGAACCCATCTGGTTCCGGGCAAGAAACCTTGGAGTATATCGAACACGCCAACCTGTTCCTCGTCCCCCTGGACAACGAGCGGCGTTGGTACCGCTATCACCAGCTCTTCGCTGACTTGCTGCGACAGCGACTGCATCAGAGAAGCGCCTCGTCTACAGGAGATGGGGTGGAGGATGTGACCGAATTGCACCGACGTGCCAGCCAATGGTATGAGGACCATGGCCTCTCGATTGAAGCGTTTCACCATGCGGCTGCCGCTAATGATGTTGTGCGCGCCGAGCGCCTGATTGAAGGAGAGGGAGTACCCCTGCACTTTCGTGGCGCGGGTGCTCCGGTACGAAACTGGCTGGAGTCGCTGCCGGCGGCAGTGCTGAATGCCAGCCCTTCGTTGTGGGTGACGTATGCCTCGGCATTAATGACGACCGGCCAAACGACCGCCGTCGAAGAGAAACTCCAGGCGGCTGAAGCGGCCCTGCAAGAGGCCGAGCCAGATGACAAAACCCGAGACCTTGTCGGACGTATTGCCTCCATGCGGGCCACGCTGGCTGTCATGCAGCACGATGGAGAAACCATCCTTGCCCAGTCGCGGCGCGCCCTGGAGTATCTGCACCCCAACAACCTGCCTCTCCGCACTGCCGCTCACTGGACGCTGGGATATGCCTATCAGCTGCAGGGAGACCGTGCCGCGGCCAGCCGGGCCTATGCCGAAGTCATAGCTATCAGTAAGTCGTTTGGGGATTCCATCTACACCATAGCGGCTACCATCTGTCTGGGCCAGGTACAGGAAGCAGAAAACCAGCTCTATTCGGCGACCGAGAGCTACCGGCGCGTTCTCCTTCTGGCAGGTGATCCACCGCAGCGGATTGCCTGCGAAGCGCATCTTGGCCTGGCCCGTATCTACTACCAATGGAACGACCTGGATGCCGCCGAACAGCACGGGCAACAATGCCTCCAACTGACACAACAGATAGACAGCGTTGACACCCTCGCTGCCTGCGGGGTGTTGCTCGCCCGTCTGAAACTTGTCCAGGGAGATGTGGCCAGCGCAACCGCTCTACTAGCGAAGGCCGAGCAGTTCGTGCGTCAGCAGAACTTCGTGTTTCGGATGCCTGATGTTGCTGCCGCACAGGTGCTTCTCTTGCTTCGCCAGGGCCATCTGGCAGCAGCCGCTCATCTGGCTCAGACACACGACCTCCCCATCAGCCAGGCCCGGGTCCACCTGGCCCAGGGCGACACATCCGCGGCGCTGGCGGTGCTTTTGCCAGTGCGCCAGCAGGCAGAGGCAAAGGGTTGGGCGGATGAACGGCTCAAGGTGATGGTGCTCCAGGCGGTCGCTCTCTATATGCATGGCGAAAAGGACAAGGCGGTCAAACTGCTCTGTGACGCGCTGGCCCTCGCCGCGCCGGACGGCTTCATCCGTCTCTTTGTCGACGAAGGTCCCCCGATGGCGCACCTCTTGTCCCAAGCAGAGGCTCTTGGGATGCTGCCGGACTATACAGAAAAATTGCTGGCGATATTGGAAGCGGATGCGCAGAAGCGCGAAGACACCTCTTCTCTGTCCCTACCTGCCCAGCCCCTAATCGAGCCACTCAGCCCACGCGAGTTGGAAGTTCTCCACCTCATGGCTGCCGGACTCTCCAATCAGGAGATGTGCGAGCGGCTGTTCCTCGCCTTGAGTACGGTGAAAGGACACAATCGGAATATCTTTGGCAAGCTCCAGGTCCAACGGCGCACCGAAGCGGTCGCACGTGCTCGCGAGTTGGGTCTGTTGTAGTCTTGCTTGCACACCTGGTATCTCAACATATCAGTACTCCCAC
>DASTKE010000234.1:0-11571 GCA_035716105.1 Ktedonobacteraceae bacterium
CAGGGATCGTTCCCGTCACCCGTGTGCGTTCTGACGAGGAAGTTGGTCGCCTCCCTTCGCGCGATATGGTTGAGCAAACGGCACGCAAAGTAGAGCTTGGTAGCGCGGGTTTGCCCGTCGGTGTGCAGGTTGTTGCACGCCCGTGGCGTGAACACGTTGCCCTGGCAGCGATGCGCGCAATCGAGGAAGCTGTACATGCTCGCAGCGACTATCCTGGAATAGCGATGATGTAGGCTGGAATCTTATACACCTGTGCAATAACTTTTTTGCCCATACATGCCTGGTACTCAAGCTGGCCTTACCTGCACGACTGCTAGCGCCTACCAGCCGAGCGTTCCCGCTCCTCCTTTGAACGGCCCGACGATCTCACCTGTGATCCAGCCGCCGTAGAAGTCGCCGGGCTGGGCCTGGACGCGCTCTCCGTCGACGTAGCAAGCGTCCATTTTGGCGGGGTAGAAGGCGATGTAGTTGGCGAGGGCTTCGTAAGGGTGGGTTGGCTGTCGGTAGTACCAGGCGGCTTGAGAACTGGCTTTGCTTCCGACAGTAATGGTGTAGTAGGATGCTGCCCCCTTCCACTCGCAGAAGGTGGTGCGCGGCGTGGGCGTGAGGTATTGTAGCTGCACATCTTCGGGTGGAATGTAGTAGACGGGTGGGTGGCTCGTTTCTAGCACCCGTTGGGCGCGGTGCGTGTCCGCGATCACCACGCCGTTGAAGACGACCTGGATATGTTTCTGACTCTCCTCAAGCCTGGGTGGACGCGGGTAATCCCAGACCGACTCCTTGCCCGGCCCCGGCTCGATGCGTTTCTGACGGCTCATGATTGATCTTTCCTTTCCTGACTGAGGTATAGTTTGTGCAGGGCTGTTCAGCTAGAGCCACCTGCACAAACCATACCCTACCAATTTCCTGAAAAGCTGGACAGGGCGCTTGCTCCCGCATATAATAGTAGGGTATTTTGTTTCGTTGTTGCAAGGAGGAACCGGCGCTTATGTTTAAACTGCTCTTCCGGCTCATAGGATTGGGTGTTATTCTCCTGGCCCTCTACATCATCCTCGGCCCCACTGTGATCAAAGGTCTTCAGTCCAACCTCGTTTCACAGGTCAAGACTTCGGCAGCTGCCGTAAATCAGTTGAAGACACCCATAGCCGCCGTCTCTACGCCAATGCAGGCAGCAGTCAACCCGACAGTGGTGGGCGCAACGCCAGCGCCAGCGACAACAACAAATACGAGCAACAACAATGGCAGCAGTGCCCTGAACTACAACAACACTACCAACACTGCGTTCAGACGCCTCCTGAGCCAGTTCCCCAACACAGGCGTCGCGCCGCCAAAGAGTAACAGTTATGACAACTATACATTTCCCAGGAAGTATTAGCTAACGCTAATACTTCCTGGGAAATGTGTATTTGTTCTATGCCCTCGACAGAGCATTTCCCTTATGTTACACTTCTTTCAGAAGATTATTGTAGGAAAGTTGGTTCTTGTATGGCGAAACCGTATGATGATAGTCTCAAGACGTTGGTACGTACAAACCCACAGGCATTTGTCTCTTTAGTGTTTCCAGAAGCGCAATACGTTCGAGAGTTACCCGAAAAACTGAAGAACCTGTCATTGAAGATGGATGCGCTGTTTGAGGTAGTAGTTAAGGGTTCGCCGATTCTGGTTCATTTCGAGTTCCAGACTTACAACGACGTAACTATGCCTGAGCGCCTCCTGAACTACAACGTTCAGGCAAGAAGAACCTATAAGAAACCGGTACATTCTTGCGCCATCCATTTGCTCAATGATGGAGAGCTTCCCGCCTCACCGTTAGTGTGGTATTCCATTCCTGAAGAGCAGGTTTTAGAGTTCAAGTTTCAGAATATTGAACTATCGAAGCTGGCTCCTGAATCGCTTCTAGATAGCGATCAAGCAGGTTTATGGCCCTTATCACCTCTGGCAAAAGATGGGGCTAATTATGAAGTAGTAGATACGATGTTTTCACACCTGATGGAGGCGGATAAGAAGGATTTGCTACCAATCGGCTATACATTAGCTTCGTTGGCCTTCGGAGAGAATAACATAGCAGCACAGGACTGGCTTACCAGGAGGTATAAAGAGATGTACGATGTATTACGAGAAACGCCAATTTACCAGGAAATGACGCGAACGGCCCGTGAGGAAGGCTGGGAAGAGGGGATGGAGAAAGGATTGGAGAGAGGATTGGAAAGGGGACGTTTGGATAGCGCACATCAGACACTCGTAGCCGTAATACTGGAGCGTTTTCCCAGATTGGAGCGTTTTGCGCGGAAACAGCTATCAGATGTCGATGATCCCCTGGTTTTGCAGCATTTGACTGTCAAGATGAGTATTGCGCAAACCATGGAGGAAGCGAAGGGGTACCTGCTTGCGATAGATGATAGTGAATAAGCTCAGCTTATTCATCTCCGCATCATCAACACCTTGAAATTGCCCATGCCTGCCGGGTCGGTCAGCGCGGTTGCGCGGTTGCGCAGGTTGTACCATTTGAAGAGCGCCGTCTGGCCCCGGTCGCTGGCGCGTTCCGTGTCCATTGGCGCGTACTCCTCTGTCTTGCGCAGGGCGTCCAACTCCTCGTAGATGCCCATGTGTTCCAGCCACTGGCGCTGCGTTGTGTAGCTGTGCAGGCGCAAGCCTTGCCGCCGCCCATCCTCGATCAACGCACTGAAGTTGACGTGCGCCGTGATGTCCTGTTCCCCTGGTCGCACCAGCGGTCGCTCGGTCAACTGGTGACGGAAGTAGCAGGCCAGTGTGCCAGTGCGCCGGTATTGCGTGTACAGTGCGCGAGCCTTGTCGCCATAGTCGATAACGAGTATAAAGCCTTTACCCTTCGCTGCGCGAGGCGTTTTGTAGAGACGATCCGCCGTGACCTGCATCCAGCGCTGAGCATCCAGATTGATCTCCGCCTGCCAGCCATCACCGAAGCTGCGCCAGGGAATCTTGTAATGATCCAGGTAATCAGCCACCTCCGGCTGGCCCGGTTCGTCTAATACTTCGTAGAGCCGCCCATCTTTCACATCCACGTAGATTTCGTAAAGCTGCCCCTCATGCACCATCACCCGATGCACCGGAAAGGCATCGACCAGTTCGTTTGAGAGGATGATGTGATAGCCAGGCCACCCGCAAGGGGTGGCCTGGCTATATACGGCTTCGCTGACCGGTGTATCGTGTATAGTAGGGCCACCCCTTGCGGGTGGCCTGGGGGGGAGCGCGGGTGGCCTGGGGGGCGGGATGATCGTCGTATCAGCATACATGGCGTCCTGTCCCGCGTTGATGTCTTCGGTGCGGTAATCGATGGCGGCGTGCAGGTCGGGGGCCTCGTGTTCTGCCCAGGAACGGATGCCCTGCGCCAGATCGCCCCGCCCTGCGCCCTGTTCCAGTACGAGAAAGGGGGTGGGACGCTGCAGGTGTTCCCACACCTGGCGCAGTTGCCGGCCCATACAGTGGGCGAAGAGCGTGGAGACATCGGTGCTGGTGTAGTAATCGCCCTCCCAACCCAATCTGGCCGCGCCTGTCACGTAGTAGCCAGAGCCAGGCTCATAGAGCGCCATACGCATGTATTCGGCGAAGGTCAATGGGCCTTCGCGCTGGATGCGTTCGATGATGCGTTGTTCTAATGTCATATGGGTGCTGCCTGGACTAGCGGTCGCCGCCGAATTGCACGACGAGCAGATCGAGGGCCATCTCCGGCGTCAGGCGACTGCGCTTGAGGGCGGCATCGGTTTCCAGCAGGTGACGGTAGGCGGTTTCGAGCTGGGCGACGCTGAACTTGCCCACCTGTCGCAGGGCCTTTTCCGCCACAAAAGGCGCGATGCCGATGGTCGCGGCGATCTGCTGGCCGCGCATCCCTTTCTGGGACAGTTCTTTGACGAGCAGCAGTGAACGCACCTGCGAGGTGATGGTGCTGATGAGCCGCAAGGGCGGTTCGCCGTCGGCCAGCAGGTCGTGCAGGATGTCGAGAGCCTGGGTGCGATTGCGCTGCGCCAGGGCGTCGGTCAGGTCAAAGATGCGCGCCTCCTGCACCTGCGCGGAGAGCTTGCGCACGTCGTCAACCTTGATGGTGCCACCCTTGCCAACATAGGTCGCCAGCTTATCCAGTTCGTTTGCCAGCAAGCGAAGCTGGTTGCCGATGAAGTTTGCCAGCAGGGATGCCGCATCGGGTGCGATACTCACACCCAGCCCCTTCGCTCGTTTGCTGATCCACCCGGCCAGCGCCGCGCCTCTGGGCAGCGTACTGTGTATCACTTTGCCATGCTGGCTGGCGGCTTTGACCAGGGAATGGTTGGCGTCCAGGGCTTCGTCGACTATCACGACCAGCACCGTCGATTCGGGCATGTGGGGGATGTGTTCCGCCAGCCCTTTTTCAAAGGCGGCGCGGCTCTCCGTCCCGCCCTTGCCGCCTTTCTTGCCCCTTTTGGCCTTTCCTTTTGCTGGCTCGGCCTCTTCACTACTGGTGGCGCTAGAGGCCGGAGCAGGTGAAGAGGCGCTCTCCTCTCCACGGCGTTTTTTGGGCAGACCCTCGAGCACGACAAGGCGCTGTTCCGTCAGAAATGGGAGGGTATCGCAGGTGGCGGTGAGGGTCGCGAGCGAGACCTCACCACCATAATAGATATCCTGATTGTAGTCGAAGTTCCCCTGCCGGCGCAGCAGCTTGAGCTGTTCACGGCTGGTGAATTCATCATCGCCATGCAGGAGATAAAACATGGTCGCTTATTCTTCGTGAACCTGAATGTCTGGTCGGCGGTAGATATGCGGGTTTGCCCGTGCGACGAGCAGGTCGGTGATGATACCTCCGGCAATGCCGAGCGCCGAGCAGAAGAGCACAGAGCCAAAGAAGGTAACGCCGCCGCTAGCATTCGGGAGTTCCGTGTTATAGATCAGCGTGCCGACCCATCCCAGGATGATGAGGAAACCGAGCAGCGCGCCGATGAATGCTCCAAGCACGACCGCCCAGCGCCGCTTCACCGCGCTCATCCAGAACGCGAGGAAGAGTGAGGTCGGCAGCGCCAGGATAAACCCGAATAAATCTCCAATGAATATACCGCTCGTTGGATTAATCATGAGAGCTGGTCCCATTGTTATAGATCCTCCTGAATACGAGAGTTTTTGATTGTATCTTATTCGTATTATACGCCTCCTGAGCGGCTCTGACAACATAATTTCTGGTTGCTGATGTAGGGGCCGATTGATCGCGCCCAGCGCCGCCATCAGCGACTGGTTCAGCGACCTGGGCGAAGGCAGTGCCGGGTTGCTCCATGAGATCGGCTTGTTACCCTTGGAGGATTAATTCGTTAACGTTCATTATCGGCCCCTACGGGGTTCCGTACAGATAAAGTGAAGGCAGGTGGTATCATGCGTGTAGTCATCCTCTGCGACATGGAGGGTATTTCCTGTATCGAGACGTGGGAGCAGGTTTCAAGCGGCAGCACCTTCTACGAGCAGTCGCGAAAACTGTATACCGATGAGATGAATGCTGCTGTGCGTGGAGCGCGGGCGGCAGGTGCAAGCGACATTATCGTTGTCGACTGTCACGGCGCGGGAGGCGCGCACAGCTTCAAAAGCTTCCTGCCGGAGCACCTGGAATCGGGCGCGCAATACGTCTTTGGCTACCCCTGGGCGCGCTACATCGCCCCCTACGAGCAGGGCTGCGACGCCATCCTCTTCGTCGGTGCGCACACGATGGCCGGAACGCCCGACGGCGTGCTCTGCCACACCGTCTCCTCGGAAGCCTGGTACAACGCCTGGATCAATGACACGCTGGTCGGTGAAAGCGGCATCCTGGCGGCGATAGCCGGCTGCTGGGATATCCCCGCCGTCTTCGTCTCCGGCGACGAGGCCACCTGCCGCGAAGTCACGCAGTTGCTCGGCAACAACGTCGTCACGGCGCAGGTCAAAACCGGCCTGGGACGCTTCTCCTCCGTCAACCTGGCCCCCAGAGACTCCTGCTCTCTGATCGAGATGAACGTCGCCCAGGCGCTGAGCCTGCCCGAAAACTGGCCCGCCCCCTACAAGCCCACCTCGCCCGTCACCTTCAAAGTCGAACTCGCCACCCCCGACCGCACCAGCGACTTCATAGGCAGGACAGGCGTTCAGCTTATCGGCCCAAGAACGGTGATCTCGACAGGGGACAATTTCTGGCAGGCGTGGGACCAGTTCTGGTATCGACGTTGAGAGAGCTTTTAGGAAGAGAAGTCTGGCGGCAAGGTTGGTGAATGTAGGAAATGGTCATGAGTAGCCTCACTGAGGTCCCAGAAATTTGGCTCATCCTGCTTCACTATGCATCAGGAAACTGAAGGACGAACAAACGATAGGTCTCTATCTCTAAGAATATGCTACAACAGATGGTCGTCACTGCTACGAAAGGCATAGAGTCCCTGGTGTGTCGCGAGAAAGAGTATATTGTGTATACCTGCGAGAGAAGGAGCTGGAGTGAGCCAGAACCGTCCTTGAGGGGCCAGTTGTGGGGGCGATGCCCTGAGGCCGTCCGTCTCCGTCCCCCGGACGGCCTCAGGGCATCGCCCCTACAACTTCTGGTTTCCCTTCCAGGGATGGGAAACAAAAACGCGGCCCTCAACTGGCGGCGTCTAGTTGTGCCAAAGCATCGACCAGTTCGCGCAGGAAGAGCTCGGCATCAGTGACGAGGCCCGCCGCCTGGAAGCTGCCCCGGTCGGCCAGTTTGGTGACCACGGCGGGATTGATGTCCACAACCACCGTACGCACAGTCGAGGGCAGCAGGTTGCCGGTGGCGATGGCGTGCAGCATAGAGGCCACCATAATCGCCATCTCGACGCCCTGCACCGCCTCGCGCATTTTCCGCTGCGCCTCTTGCATATCGCTGATGACACCCGGCATGGGTCCGTCATCGCGAATGGAGCCGGCCAGCACCGTCGGAATGTTCTGCTCCATAGCCTCGTACATGATACCCTCGCGCAACAGGCCCATCTCTCGCGCCTTCTCCAGCGAGCCAGCCGCTCGCACCGCATTGATGGCGCGCAGGTGGTTGCGATGCCCACCCTCGGCCTGCTCGCCGCTGCGCAGATCCACACCCAGCGAGGTGCCAAAGAGAGCCGACTCAACATCATGGGTGACAATGGCGTTGCCGCCGAAGATGACCTGCACGTAGCCACGACGAATCAGTTCCGCGATGTAGCGGCCCGCGCCCGTGTGAATAACAGCAGGGCCGAGCACGAAGAGGATTTTCCCGCCGCGTTCGCGAGTCTCCTTCATCTGCTGCGCGATTTCGTGGATAGAGCGTACCTTCGTTTTTTCTGAGGAAACGTCGCTCTGCATGAAGGCGAAGGAGTCGCGTTCGCGCGCCCGCTCAAACGGCTGCACGCGAATCCCCTCGTGTCCGACGACGACCTGATCGCCGACTCGCACCTCGTGCATCGGCTTGCAGGAGGCGCGATTCTGTTCGCGGTCGATGACAACGGCCACATCCATCTCAATACCTTCAACGGTAATCCACTGCCCCTTCAAACGCGCCTGCGTGGGCAAGTTCGTGGTGGAGTAAAACTTCGCGGGCAGCACACCATCCTGCTCGACCGCCATCGTCTGCACATCGTGACCATTGAGCAGTACAGCGCCCAACTGTTGCAGTTCAGACATAATCAATTCCAGGGTCTCATCGTCCGGCGCTTCGACCTTGATACGGGCATAGCTTGGGTCGGTCTTATGCTTGCCGACGCGCATCTCCGCCACCGTGAAATTGCCGCCGCGATCCATGATGGTATCCCATACGCGGGGCAGCGTCCACGAGTCAATAATATGGCCACTTAATTCAATAGTTTCATTTGACATAGCTATTTCTCATGATTCCTTTCTCCATTGAAAGCTCAATTACCCATTCCCCACGCGAACCGCTATTCTATTTTACCACTCTCGATCCCACGGGGCAGATCGGTTGGAAGGCGCAGGGGCGGCATTTGGCGACACGCTGCTTCGCTAAGGGCGGTGGATGCCGCTCGCTACTCTGCTCCATCTCGCCGAGCAGGCGAATAACCTTCTTGCGCAGCGCCGGAGTATACTCGACGACAAATTCGCGGTCGGCGTAGCGCAAGATGCCGTGCGTGGGCGGCTGCTCAAAATAATCTTCCAGAATGAGACAGTAGGCCGCCACCTGCACCATATGATTGTGGAAGGGTTCGGAGGCGTTCTGCACGCCGGGCTTCAGTTCGACCGGAATGGGACGCCCATCGGGAGCCTGAACAACATAATCGGGCTTCCCGGCCAGTGGAAAGGCGCTGGAAGACAGCAGTTCTCCCTGCCCGTCCGCGTCCTCGTAGACAAGTTCTCCTTTGGGCAGGCCCAGTGCGCGCTGGCGTTCGACAACCAGGCGCGTCCGTTGGGAGCGCCGCTCGTTGAAAAGCAGGAGGATCAGCGCCAGCGCCAGCACCAGTAAGCCAACCCCGATGGGCAGCAGGATGCTACCGAGCATAGTTCCTCCTCGTTCTCATTGCCTCACCACAATGGCTGCCACGATGAGCAGCAGCGCCAGCACGAGCAGCGCAGCCGCGATCAGGGTGAGCATACGCAAGCTGCGCGCAGGGGCCGCGGCAGCCGCGTTTGCGCTCTCCTCCTGAAGCTCCTCGACCTCTTCCGCGTGTTCGTGATGCTGTTGCAGTCCTTCCTCAAATGCACCCCGGCGCACCAGCAGTTGCTCAACCATCCGGTATTCGGGCAGCGCGGGAGCCTGCTGGCCGTGGTCGTGTTCCAGTTCCACCAGGCGCGCAAAAAGTTCTTCTGTATCCGCCCGCGCATCCGGCTCGAAGCGTTCGTGCCACCACGCCAGGGGACAATATTCAAACCCCGCGACCTCACTGGCCGTAAAGTAGTGTTCCTGCGGCCCAGTTTTGTGCTGTTGGCGCTGCTCCATCATCTTCGTTGCTGCTCAATTCTCCTTAGAGAGACGCGGGAGCCTGCACACCGGCGAGACCGAGCGTCTCAGCAATGCTCGACATGGCCTGTATGACAAAGGCAATGTGCTCGTCAAGGTCAACATCCAACTCGGCTGCGCCCCTCACAAGGTCATCGCGATTGACACCGGCGGCGAAGCCCTTTGTCTTCATCTTCTTGCGTACAGAAGCCACTTCAAGGCCCAGAATGCTTTTATTCGGGCGTACCAGCGCCGTCGCCGTCACCATACCGGTGATCTCATCGCAGGCGGAGAGCGCTTTGGACATCAAATCATCGCGTGGGTGCGTGGCGCTGTTGAGGTCATTGTGCGCCAGAATCGCATAGATAATGCGCTCATCATAGCCGCCCTCGCTCAGCCAGCGAGCTGAGACCTGCGTATGTTCGCGCAGGTCGGGATATTCCTCATAATCGCAGTCATGCAGCAAGCCGGTCATCGCCCATAACTCCTCATCCTCGCCATACTTGCGGGCATAAAAGCGCATAGCCACTTCAACTGCCAGCATATGCTTTTGCAGATTCTCATTTTTCACATGGCTGGTCATCAACTCATACGCATCATCACGTGTCGGCATACCTGTTTTACTCACTTCCAGAACAGACTTGTGCAAACCGGCAAAGCGGTTCCTTACCGGCCCATTATAGCATAAGAGAGAGACGGGGTATACTATGAAGCCAGTTTTCAAGCTCTGCCACAAAATTACTCGATGAACCTAGTGCTTTTGGGAAAGCAGTGTGCTATACTGGCTAATGACGTTGTAGAGTGCATTGTACGAGAAGCAGGTCATCCATCTCAGTTGCAAGTCGCGCGATACACGATTATTCGATAGGATTTAGCCAAAGCAAAGTCAGGAAGAAGGAAACATGGCATTTAGTGACCAGACGCTGTATTGTCGCGACTGCAATTCCCCGTTCACCTTTACTGCAGGGGAGCAGGAATTTTTCGCGCAGCGTGGATTGACAAACCCTCCAGGTCGTTGCCCCTCGTGCCGCGCCGCCCGCAAGGCGCAAATGAATGGTGGCGGTTACAACAGTCGCAACAGCGGCTCCCGCGAACCGCGCCAGATGTACACTGCAACATGCTCAAACTGTGGCGGAGAAGCATACGTCCCGTTCCAGCCTCGTGGTGATCGCCCCGTCTACTGTAGCGATTGCTACCAGTCACAGGGAGCAGACCGTTCTGGAAACCGCAACAGTAGATCGCGCTGGTAATCGCTATGAGTGAGATCAAAGTCAATCCTGGTGACTCGTTCGAGGTCGCCCTCAAGAGGTTCACCCGCAAAGTACAGCAAGACGGTATTCTGTCCGAGGCCCGCCGCCGCGAGCGCTACGAAAGCCCACAGGCTCGCCGCAAACGCAAAGCTGCTGCTCAACGTCGCAAGCAGCGTCGTACCCGCGCCTAGGACAACCACAAACAAGATCGGAATGCTCTCCAGAAAACAGAGAGAACAGCAGGCCACCCGCGAGGGGATGGCCCTACTATATTCGTCAGCAGTTCGCTTGCAAAGCGGCACCGTGTAGAGTAGGGCCATCCCCTTGCGGGTGGCTTGCGCCCTTCTCTTCCCATTTCCCCAACCGAAATTCACGAACCTCTTTCCTCAATTCCCAGCCCCGGTCTATCTGGCAGCACCAGTTTGCCCTTCTCGACGGTCACGCCCGTGTAGGGGTCGTTATCGATGAGCAAGTTGCCATCGAGGTCGGCGTAGTCGACCAGCGGCGTGAGATGGGCGGCAGCGGTTATGGCTATGGAACTTTCGATCATGCAGCCGATCATGATGCTCAGGTTGTGCGCCCGTGCGATATGAATCATCTTCAGCGCGTTTCTCAATCCGCCACATTTCATAAGCTTGATGTTGATGCCATCGACGCAGCCAACAACGCGAGGAATATCGTCGACGGTGACGCAGCTTTCGTCGGCGATGATCGGCACCGGCACGTTTTCACGGATTAACCGCAGGCCATCCAGGTCATGCGCCGGAACGGGCTGCTCGACAAACTCGATGTTGTAGGGAGCCAGCGCGTTGATCATCTTGATGGCCTCTTTCGGCGTCCAACCGGTGTTGGCATCCACACGAATGGTGGCATCCGAAACCTCACGAATAGCCTTGATGATGTCCAGATCGTTCTTCGTGCCGACCTTAATCTTGAGGATGGGATAATCGCGTGCGGCCAGCGCCTTCTTCGCCATGTTCTCAGGCGTATCAAGGCCAATGGTGAACGAGGTAGTCGCCGTTCGCGCCGGATTGAGTCCCCACAGCTTGTAGAGCGGCACACCGAGCATCTTGCCCACGACATCATAGAGGGCCATATCCACGGCAGCCTTTGCCGAAGGATTCAACCCGATGATATTATCCAGCGTGTTGAGAATGTCATCGAGCGCGAAGGGGTCATCACCGAGCGCACCGGCGAACATATCCATGCAGGCCATAATTGAGGCAGGGCTTTCGCCATAATATTCCGTGGGCGAAGCCTCGCCATAGCCTGTAACATCGCCGTGTTGCAGCCGCACAACGACATTGGGCGAAACCTCCTGCACGCCCCGCGAAATGCGAAACGGCACCGTCAACTTCAGATCAAGCGGTTGTGCTTCTATGCGCATACGTCCGTCCTTTCTGAGATAGAACCTATGGGCATATTATA
>DASTKE010000235.1:0-10044 GCA_035716105.1 Ktedonobacteraceae bacterium
CAGTACCGACAGCGGGAGATCGTAGATACGAGAGTGGAAGTAGTGCCGCAAGACACCATCCCGCATGTTGTGTAAAGGCCAGCAGTAAGCAAGCAGGCCCAGACGCAAAGCAGATGCCAGCTCGCTCCAGGAGCTGACAGCTTGCCAGAAAAAACGGGCCCAGACGTGTCATGCTGAGCGCAGCGAAGAATCTCCAATCAGCTTGGTCGAGCGGTGGGTTGCCAGAGATTCTTCGCTGCGCTCAGAATGACATGCCAGAGGCTCTTTTTCATGGCACGCCGTTTTGCAGACCCTCTATCACCGCGTCCGTTCCCTCATGCTCGTTCAATAACTGATCTACGTACTCCCGCAATGTCATCTGACGTTTCCTTTCTCTCTTGTTCAACAGGATTCATCTGCCTGTAGGATTCACGTCTTTCCGGTGGCATTCCGTTTCCAGACCTGCCGCAACAGCCGCTACCCGGCGCTTCGACCGGAGGCCGGGACGCCGGAAGGGAGCGTGATAGGCGGCTCTCAGATGTGCGAGAGTTTCGCCGGGTTAGCCATGAGACGAACCGCACGAATACGCTCGGCCTCGACCTCAATTGCCAGCACTAAAAATGCGTGGCCGTCTGAACGGAAGATGCAGGCCGGTTGACCATTGACTTCTGCGATCTCCATCTGATAGTCCTGCGGCAAAAAGCGCCTGGTACCCATGCTAAAGCGCGCCACCGCATCGCGACCGTGAATGGGGCGCAGCGCGGCCTGTTTGATTTTTCCACCGGCGTCGGCCCAGAGCGTGACATCTTCGGCCAGCATCTGCTCCAGAGCATCCATCTCGCCTGTCTGCACCGCCTGCAGGTAGCTGGTGAGGAGCTGGTGGTGAACCTGCGGCGATGGAGAGAAGCGGGGTCGATGCTGGCTCAGATGCTGCCTGGCCCGGCTAAACGAGCGGCGACAGGCCGCTTCACGCTTGCCCAGGATGCTGGCAATTTCGGCAAACTCGTACGCAAAGACTTCGCGCAGCAGGAAGACCGCTCGCTCAAACGGTTGCAGTTGTTCCAGCAGCAGCAGAAACGCCAGCGAGATCGACTCCTCTGTATCAACGCGCTCCTGCGGGTCAGCTCCCTCTTCTGACGCCGCGGTCAGAAGAGGCTCCGGCAGCCAGGAACCGACATACAGCTCGCGTTTCCGGCGTGCGAGTTGGAGCTGATCCATGCACAGACGGGTAATGATGGTGGCCAGATACGCGCTTCCGCGACTGTATCGTCTCCGGCGGCGTACCCCGGTAGCGCAGGTAGGTTTCCTGCACCATATCCTCGGCATCCATCGCGCTACCGAGCATCCGGTAGGCGATGGAAAAGAGGTACGAGCGATAACTTTCAAAGGATTCCACGATGCTTCTCCCGCCTGAATCAGGCAGCTGTAACTACTTCATCCCAGAACCTGCCTATAGCCTGGGCCACGGCGGCAGAATCGTAAATCTGAGGGAAATGGTGGCTCCCCTTCATGAGGATGCTCCTGTGGCGCGGGAAGATGCGCTCCAGGCGTGTCAGCCATCCCATCTTGATTGTACCATCCCGGTCGCCAAAGATGAGCAGCGCCGGGATGCCTTTGATCGCACGCAGGCGCTGTTCCAGGTCAGCCAGGTAGTCATGGCTCTTCGTGACGCTCCTGAAGAGGTCATGCGAATAGCGACGGACCGCCCGGTTCAGATTGGGTTCCCGGTAAGCCTGCTTCTCCCGTTCGGAAAAGTGCTGTTGCGGCCTTTTCGTAATATGTTTGAGCGTGTACTCCAGGAAGAAGTTGAAGTGATAGCTCAGAAAGCGGAAGAGGGGCGAACCGACCAGCCCAACCATGGCAAAGACACCCCGGTAGCCCTCCAGCGGCCAGGCGAAGCTGGGCAGGACGACGACCGCACGAAACCATTCGGGCTGACGGGCAACTACCCCCAGCGCAATTGCCCGGTCACGTCGTGCGCCAGGAGCACGATATCGCTCAGTCCCAGAGCCTGGATGAACCATTCGAGCAGCCGGGAATCGCCGGTGAGCGTGTGCTGGTATCCCGGTGCGGCTGATGAAAGACCAAAGCCGGGCAAGTCCAGGGCTATGCAGCGGAAACGGTCCCGGAGTTCCTGGATGATGCCACTATACATGAAAGACCAGCCGACCCCCGGGTGGAGGAACAGCAAGGCGGGGCCGCTTCCCTCATCGATGTAATGGATGCGGTTGCCCTCGATCTCCACAACGCGGCTCTGGAAGGGATACAGTTGCTCGTCGAGCCAGGGGGGACGCTCGATGCTATCGAGCGTGGGGGTACGAGAAACAGAGACAGGTGTAGTGGACATGGTTGCATTTCCTTATCGGGTAATATATTCATCGCAATTCTACAGGATGGGCGGGTTGTGCGTTCAACTGCGTTCTCTGCCGTTCGCGAGCATCGGCGACCTGCTTCATAACCTGGACGCTTCCTGTCATCTGATTCATTGCGGGTCCCATCCCGGGGAAAAGCGTCATGAGCGCCCTCATAAGCCGACCGGGTCCGGGCATGATGACAAGCTCGGCCCTGTCGCGTCTGATGCTTTTGATGACCGCTTGCGCGACCGCCTGCGGTGGAGACATGAAGGCTTTTCCCAGCGCAGACGGTGGCAGGTTCAGTTCCTCCATCGTGCGTGCGCCCGTTCCGGCATCTCTGATGGGGCCGAGGATGAGGGCGGAAGCGCTGACGCCCTGCTTCTGGTAATCGGCACGCAGCACGCGGGTAAAAGCGATGAGACCATCTTTGGCGGCGGAATAGACTTCGGTATACGGGAAGCCGACGCTGCCTCCTATGGAAGAGATGTTCACAATGTACCCTTGCTGGCGTCGCAGCATTTCCGGCAGCAGCAGGCGGGTGAGTTCGATCGGCCCGCTCAGATTGAGGCGGATCAGCGCCTCGACATCATCGGCGCTATAGGTATGAAACTCGCGCTGGAGATCCCTCCCGGCGTTGTTGACCAGCACATCCACCGAGCCAAAGGTACGCCGGGCAGTATCGACCAGAGCGTCCAGTGCGTCTCGCTCTGTTACATCGGTCACAACGGGCAGCACCTGTACTCCTGTTGCGCGGACCTCACTGGCTACCTGTTCCAGTTCTTCTCCCGATCGTGCGGCCAGTACCAGATTCATCCCCTCCCTTGCCAGCGCTCTGGCGATAAATGGGCCAATACCATACGAAGCTCCCGTCACAAGAGCCGTCCGATAGTTTTTTATCATGACTGTTTTCTCCCTCTCTACTGGTGGAAATTTTTCTCGTTTCGACCACCGTTTGTGGTCTTCACAGATAAAGAGGGTTGAGCGATGTCTTTTGGGACAGGTTGGTGGGGAAATTACCTCTTGATGTCCTGCCAGTCATACGCTCCGATGACAAGTGACAATTGTTGAGCACGCAACAGTCGTCGCGGAAGCTTGAAGACGCTCTGGAAGTTCACCGTTGTTTGCAGATAAGAAGGCCCAGTGCTACGTAAGCTGTCATGAAGTGCAAAGGAGCAAGAGGAAAAAGTAGAATATCGGGCAGGAGAATGCCACGCAGAGATCGCCCCGTTGATCGTTCCCCCGTTCAGTACCGGCTGGAAAGAGGGAGTGACACAAACCCAGCAGATTTACACGCTATGAATCTCGAACTCACTATCATTTCCAGGATAGATGAAGAACGGATATCCTGGTTTTTGTGGAAAAATGGGTGTATTTCCCTGTAATACAGCTTCTCTTCGTTGGCAGCTTGCTCTATAGTTCGGTATACTTTCTCCAAAGACTGGAACATACATTCCAGTCTTTCTCGCGTTTGTCCCGTATTTGGAAATGAGTAGGTGGTTGCTCCATGGAATTGCGCTTTCTTGGCCCTCTTTCGGCCGGGTTTCCCTCCCCGGCCTCTGACTGGCAGGCGCGCCGTCTCGATATCCGCGACCTGCTCACGCCTCATCCCACCACGACCTATTTTGCCCGTGTGAGTGGGGAGAGCATGAGCGGGGCGTGTATCGGCGACCGCGATATAGTCGTGATCGACCGGGCGATCACGGCCACCCCGAACGCCATTGTGGTTGCCAGGCTCGCAGATGGCTTCGTCATCAAACGCCTGCGTCGAAGCCGCGGACGGACCCTGCTCTCGGCGGAACACGGGGACTACCCGGCCATTGATGTGACCGGGCGGACGGACTTCGAGATCTGGGGCGTGGTCACGTTGAGAAGCCACTCCAGCCCCTTCCAACTTCCCACAAGAGGGTTGATGCCGTCGGCGAGGTGTGCCGCCCGTTTGAGAGCAGCAGCAGAGCCGACGCCAAGAAGCACCGGTGGACAACCAGGCTGAAGCGGCTTGGGGCCGATATCCGATTCAGCAATGCGATAAAATCGTCCCTCGTAGCTGACAGGATCAGGCCCCCAGCAGGCACGTAAGGCACCCAGATAGTCTTCCAACCCGTTTCCTCGCCGGCGGAAGGAGAGATTGGCGGCCTGAAATTCCTCCTCCAGCCATCCCTGCCCGAGTCCTACAAGCAGGCGGCCCTGGCTGAAGTGATCCAACGTGGCGAGACGGCGAGCCAGAACCACAGGCACATGCCAGAAGGGGACGATGACACTGGTCCCCAGTTGGATGCGCCTGGTCACGGCAGCGATGTAGGACAGCGTCTCCAGGGGGTCGTAAAGGCTTTTGAAGTAATCAGGCATCGCGGTGGGCGGGTAGCCAAATGGCACATAACGCCGGGGGCGAAGCAGTCGTTCGCCTACCCACAGCGAAGCGTACCCCAGCTGCTCAGCTTCCTGAGCTACACGGATGAGGAAGGCAGGAGTCATCTGCGGTCCCATCTGAGGAAGTGCGATGCCAATCTCCATACATCCCTCACTTGCGGCAAAACGAGTCTTCAAACAGCAAAGCTTCTTCTGCACTGCTTTGCGCTGCCACCTTCATCTCTCGCGCCACCTCGGAACCCGCCCGGGGAACTTGTCATCGCCCAGCCGGTGGCAGACCTCGTAGAGCCGCACGTCTGCGCCCTGCCACTCCAAATCAGCGAGCGTTTCCAAGAGTGGCACATCCTCGCGCAGGGTCGCCAGTGTGCGGAACAGCAGCGCCTGGGCCCGGTGCTGCGCCAGGCTCGCGGCCAGCCGTGCGGCGCGGCTGGCCGCGAGTCCCCAGGCGTGCGCATCGGCGGGGATCGCCTCGAGGTGCTCGTATTTGGCCAGCACTGCCGCCGCGGATTTTTCCCCCCAGCCCGGGATGCCGGGCAAGCCGTCAGCGGCATCGCCCACCAGGGCCAGCCAGTCGGGGATCGACTGCGGGCGCACGCCAAATTTCTCCACCACGCCTGCTTCATCGATGAGCCGATCGCGGCGGCGGTCCCAGCCAACGATGCGGCTGCCCGAGACCAGCTGGGCCAGATCCTTATCCGGTGAGCAGATCACGATCTGTTCGACCCCAGCTTCGTGCTTGAAACGGGCGGTCGCGCTGGCGAGGGCATCGTCGGCCTCGAACTCCACCATCGGCCAGACCACCAGCCCAAGTGCGGAAACGGCCTCTTCGGCCAGCTCGAACTGGGCGAGCAGGTTGGGGTCAACGCCTGCGCCGGTCTTGTAGCCGGGGTAGAGGCCGTTGCGGAAGGACTCGATCACGTGATCGAACGCGCAGGCCACGTGGGTGATGCCCGGCGTGGTCAACAGCTTCAGCAGGCTGCGTAACAGGCCCAGCGTGGCACCGACCTCGCGTCCATCCGCTGCCTTGCGCGCTGGCGCGCCGAAGTGGTTGCGAAACAGCTCATAGGTCCCATCCACCAGGTAGATCTTCATAGAATATCCGTGCTCCTCCCATATTTTCAGAATTGTCCAGTCTCTGCTCAAAGAGACAGCGATGCAGATGTAAGATACGTTTTGCCTCATGCTCAAGGAGCTGTTGCCTCACCACCCCATGACGTTGGAGGGCCTCTGTGAGACGATGCATCGGGGATAGAACTGGTAGCTCCTCCGTGATCTTTTTGCCTAACCATGTCTGGTTTGTCTCCACAGGCTCTTTCGCCCCCCATTCCTGCTCTGAGGCAAAACATCATTATCTGCTTCAACATCACGGTCACCCCTATATAGGCGGGGGTGAAGGCAAAGGCATGACCTGCTTTCCTCCAGGCTTCTCCCCAGACATCGATATAGCGCTGGTAGACCGGGTCATTGGTGTATCCAGACTCCTGCTCGGTGATGTACAGAACGCCGCCGGGCCGGAGAATACGGGAACATTCCGAGAGGAGAAATGGCCATTGTTCTCGCCTCATAAAACTCAGTAAAAAGCGACCGTTCACCAGGGAAAACGAGTGATCCGGGAAATCGAGCGGCTGCGTCACATCCATGACACGGAAGGATGCCTCGTGAATCTCTTCCGCTTCCGCCTGGGCATTGGCGTAGGCAATCATGCGTTGGCTCTTGTCGACGCCGACGACGTGGTGCAGGTGCGGGTAGGAACTGGCCATCTGCATGACCCACTCTCCAGGACCGCAGGCCAGATCAAGCACATCCTGAGATGTAGGACCATAGAGCGGCTCTGGCAACACGCCGCCCATTTCACGTGTGACGAGGTACGCCTGCCGGTTCAGGCGCACCATCTCTTCGAGGAGTTCTTGATTAATAAAGTACCCCGATTGATCTGTCACAAACATCTTCCTTTCTTGACAACGCGAGTCAAAATATCATCCCTTGCTTCCTGTAATAAGACCGCCTGAACGGATGGTCGGCTAAAGAGAGAAGCATGCTGGCTGGCCAGAATCTTGCCTGGGAGCTCCTCATCCCAGATCAACAAATCAGCAATAGCAGGAGAACCTGCCCACCTGTAGAGATAATTTCCTCCAACAACGATCTGCCACTGATCTTCCTCCCAGATAGCTCCTTACCAGGATGTCCAGGCGATTGTGGATGCTGGCAAGGAAGGGGAGAGAGGAACGGGAATAGTTTGAAGCGGAGCATCAGGTGAATCGCGACCATAACACCACCAGTGGGGTTCGTCGGTCTCCAACAAGGAAGGAAGCCAGTTTCTCTGTAGTTTTCCCTCTGCCAGCCGCGCAATCAATAGGGCCGCCACACTCGTAATCTCCAACAGCCCCCTTGTCTTCTCACGCCGGAGCAAGCGCTATGAGGCAAAGCCTCAGAAAGGAGCATGAAAATGGATTATACTAGAGCAAGCAGCGAGACGAGATCGTTGGGATTTGGTACCCCACGAGTCCGGGTTTCAAGCTGATCCGGGTGCGTCCAGTAGAACGGAGCGTGGCCACCGGGCAACCGGTGAGCACGAACAGGAATCTTGTTGTTCCTTTCGCACCTCTCACTGCCTTCTCCTCATCCTTCTCTAGTATAGCAGAAAGGAAGGCCAAAAGGAATGCAGGTGTTGTATGAACGCTGCGCGGGTCTGGATGTGCATAAGAAGACGGTCGTCGTCTCTGTGATGCTCACTTCGCCGGGCGGGCAAGTCCACAAGCAGGTGCGTACCTTCGCTACCACCACCGCCGGACTGCTCGCACTCTCCGATTGGCTCTCGAGCCAGCAGGTGAGCCATGTGAGCATCGAAAGTACCGGGGTGTATTGGCGACCCGTCTTCAACATCCTGGAAGCCGTCTGCACCGTGATCCTGGTCCATGCCCAACGCATCAAAGCCGTGCCAGGACGCAAAGTGCGACGTGAAGTTGCATAGCTAATTGCTCCAGAGAGGCAACTCTCAGGGAGCCTGCTGTTCCACCAGCAGTACTCTTGGGCGGCGAAGCGGGGAGGTAACAATCCGTCGTAGAAGCCCGCCGACAACGACTCTCAGTAGCAATACTGCCTGGGAAACCGTAAGGAGACACAAGGGGCTGCTAGCATCAAAGCAGACCGGGGGCTAGAGTGAGTGGGAAGGTCAACACATGTGAATGCTTGATAAACGTCGTAACGGGGCAGCAAGCCAAAGATGCTGACAGGCTTGAGCCAAAAGGCAACGTGACAGGCAGAGGCTATTTTGCGGACTCTCTCGTGGACATCCAACGTCACCGGCGGATAGAGCAGACCTCACCCACCCCTCTTAGCTAGGCAAAACACGGTAAGCCCGCTCTCTTCCGTTCGCGGTAGGCAGCCGTAAGGCAGGCCGATGAGAGAGCGGGTAAAGGAAAGCGGAAAAAGCGAACGCCATCCTGTAATGGGATGGATAGAGGGTGCAACATCTCCTCACGCGAAAGCGGGCAGACTTCCGCGAGGTCTTTCATGACGAGAAGACTTGACCAAACGACAAAGAAAGGAAAGCAGATGATGGAAGAACCCCAAGAAGGCTCGACTGGTGCGCCTTTCCACGGAGTGACTGACTGGCATGCCATCGACTGGAAGTCAGCCCAACGCACGGTGCCTCGGCTTCAAGCACGCATCATCAAGGCAACTCAGGAAAAGAAATGGGGCAAGGTCAACGCCTTGCAACGGCTCTTAACCCATTCGTTTAGCGGCAAAGCCCTTGCCGTGCGACGAGTGACGGAAAACCAGGGCAAACACACCCCAGGAGTGGACAAGATTACGTGGAACACTCCCCACAAAAAGATCAACGCCGTCTACGCGCTCAGACAGAGGGGCTACCATCCCCAACCGCTGCGGCGCATCTACATCCCCAAGAAGAACGGCAAAAAGCGTCCCTTAGGCATTCCATGCATGAAGGACCGTGCGATGCAAGCCCTGTACTTGCTCGCTCTTGATCCAGTGGCAGAAACTACGGCAGACCCAAACGCGTACGGCTTCCGACCGCAACGATCGACGGCTGACGCGATCGAACAATGCTTTACTGTCCTGGGAAATATCCACACAGCGCAATGGGTCCTTGAAGGCGACATCAAAGGCTGTTTCGATGCCATCTCGCACGCATGGCTCTTAGCCCATATCCCGATGGACAAGGCCATGCTCTCGAAATGCTTAAAGGCGGGATATCTGGAAAACCACGTCCTGCACCCGACAGAAGAAGGCACCCCCCAAGGCGGCATCATCTCACCCGTACTGGCCAATATGACGTTGGATGGCTTGGAAAGGAGGTTACGAGAGCGCTTTCCCAAAACAACGATCAAAGGGATAGCCGCAAAAGTCAACATGGTACGGTATGCCGACGACTTCATTGTGACAGCAGCCTCCAAAGAGTTGCTCGAACAAGAAGTCAAACCCCTGGTCGAAGCTTTCATGAAAGAACGCGGGTTAGAACTATCAAGCGAGAAAACCTGCATCACCCATATTGAGGACGGATTTGATTTCCTGGGCCAGAACGTACGCAAGTACAAAACCGGAAAGCGGCACACCCTGCTGATTAAACCGGCACAAAAGAATGTGCATGCTCACCTGGAAAAGCTTCGGGGCATCATCAAGAAGCACCATACGTTGTCGGCGGGCAGACTGATCCTGATGCTCAATCCGATTATCCGAGGATGGGGCCCAGTATCATCAGCATGTCGTCAGCGCAGATGTGTTTCACGACATAGACGACGCGATCTATCGAGCACTGCGGTGGTGGATGAAACGGAGACACCCAAAGAAATCCCACACCTGGATTACGAAGAAATACTTCAAGACCATCGAAGGGAACAATTGGGTCTTCTATGGAGAAGTGGAAGGTCAGCAATACCTTCTGGCAGAGACAGCCCGCGTGCCTATTAAGCGACACGCGAAAGTCAAAGGCGAGGCCAACCCTTATGATCCCAAATGGGAGAGCTACTATGAAAAACGTCTCGACGTTCACATGGCAGATACGCTCAAAGGGAAAGGCTGGCTTCTCCATCTTTGGAAAGAGCAACACGGACGCTGCCCGATGTGTCAGCAGAAAATCACCAAGATCACTGGCTGGCACAGCCATCACGTAGCATGGAGATCAAAAGGTGGCTCAGACACAGCAGACAACCGCGTGCTCCTTCATCCCACCTGCCACCAACAATTACACAGCCAGGGTTTACACGTGGAGAAACCGCGTTCTGCAAAGGGCGTTGGAAAGGCTTGAGCTGCTTGACGCGAAAGTTTCACGAGCAGTTCTTAGGGGGCGGGGTGCTGGTAACAGCATCCTGCTACCCGACAC